>JAICZB010000263.1 GCA_025933895.1 Thermoleophilia bacterium | reverse complement strand
CGCGTGACGAAGAGCCGCCGTGCCTCCGCCCGCTCGAGCACCGGCACGGGGTAGACGTGCTCGCCCTGGACACGGAGCCGCTCGCGGCTCGTGACGAGCACGTCCGCGTGCGGGCACTCCGCGAGGACCGCTGCAACCTCGGGCGCCGCCTCGACGACGTGTTCGAAGTTGTCGAGCAGAAGCAGCAGCCTGCGTCCGTCGACGAGCTCGGGCAGCGTGCCGCCACCGCCGAGTGCGCGGGCGGCTGCCGGGCCGACGTCCACAGGATCGGCGAGCGGCGCGAGCGGCACCCACCAGACCCCGTCGGGGTACGCCTCGGCCGCCTCACCCGCAGCATGGAGCGCCAGCCGCGTCTTCCCCGAACCGCCGGCGCCGGTCAGCGTGAGCAGGCGAGCGTCTCCGCGCGCGAGCAGCTCCCTCACGTCGCCAAGCTCCTGGTCCCGGCCCAGGAACGGCGTCGCGGGGATGGGGAGGTTCGTCCGGTACAGCGTCTTGAGCGGCGGGAACTCGCCGTCGCCGAGCTGGAAGATCCGCTCCGGCGCGCTCAGATCCTTGAGCCGGTGTTCGCCCAGGTCGCGCAGCTCGGCACCGCCGAGGAGCGCGGCGGTCGCCGCGGAGACGAGCACCTGCCGGCCGTGACCCGCGGCCGCGATTCGCGCGGCGCGGTGAACGTCGGTCCCGACATAGCCCTCGTCCGTCAGCAGCGGCGTCCCGGTGTGCAGGCCCATCCGCACCGGCAGCCCGAGCTCGTCCTGCGCCTCGCGGGCCGCCTCGAGCGCGCCGGGCGCGGTCGGGAAGGCGACGAAGAAGGCGTCGCCCTGCGTGTCCACCTCGACGCCACCATGCCGTGCGAACGAATCGCGCAAGACGCGGCGGTGCTGCGCGAGCGCGCTCCCGTACTCCTCTGCGCCGACCTCGTCGAGAAGCCGTGTCGACCCCTCGATGTCCGTGAAGAGGAAGGTGACAGTCCCGCGCGGCAACTCGCGCACGCCGCGAGTCTACGGCGCGGACCTCACTGGAACGAGTACCGGTCGAGCTTTCCCGGAACGAGGGGAGTCACCCCGAGCCCGCAGTCCGAGAGGCTGTAACGGGCGCGGAACGGCGAGCGGCTACCCGGCGGGGTGACGAGCAGCGCGCGCGACCAGGCGCAAAACCTGCTCGACATCGGTCCTGCGCGGCCGACCTGGTTGACGACTACGACAAGGAACGACGCGGCTCCGCCCGGCCGGAGCACGACGGTCCGGGGAGGAACGGTCGCGTCTGACCTTCGACGCACGTTCCGAAGTCGATACACATCGCCGGGTCTCACGCGGCCGCTACGCATCACGAGCTGCACCGACGGCCGACCGTGCAGCGTGCAGGACGAGCTCGAGACGTTCCCAAGCGCGAAGTCGATTACCGAGTGACCGGTGTACGCACCGCCGCCGCGCTCGGACACGCGGAGCTGGGCAGGCCTGCAGCGAGGCAGGGACGCGACCGGACGGCGACGGCCGTTTCCCTGTCCCGCGGTCGAGCCGTGCCCGCCGACGATCGCGTAGATGCCGACCACCGCAGCGGCGGCCGAGGCGGCGGTCGCCGCGGCCACGATCCACCGCCGGCGCTGCCGCGCCCGCGCCTCGGGAATCAGCGCCTCGAAGTCGTCCGACCGCGGGGGTTCTGGTGGCGCGAGGATGCTCATCGGTGCTTCCGCCTCGATGCCCGTGGCCCGGCCGGCTTCCAGTGCACGCCGCCGTCGGTCGTCCGCATGAGCACGCTTTGGCTCGGCCCGTTGAAGATCGCCCACCCGACCCGGGCACTCGTGAAATCGATCGCACCGATCACCGAGCCGGCGGGCATGCCGACCGGTCGCATGACCCGCCACTTGCGGCCCCCGTCCCGCGTCACAACTAGCTTCCGGCGAGCGGCGACGAACCAGACGCCGGCGCTCGCTGCCGAGAACCGACGCTCGTCGTACGACCCGATGAGCGGAGCCCACCGGCTCGCCATGGGCCGGGCGGCCCAGGTCGACCCACCGTCATCGCTGACGTAGACGACGAGGCGCGACCTGGGTCCACCCAGGCGTTCGGCGGGGACGACGAGCCGAAAGCCGAAGGCCCCCACCCGGCGAAGAACCAGCTGAAACTCCGGCTTGCGAGGCTGGTCCGGAAGCCGGATCCGCGTCCACTGCCGGCCACCGTCGATCGTCCCGAAAAGCTCGCCTTTGCCGACGACGGCGACACCGCGGCGAGCATCGACGAAGGTGGGCGTGCCCCCTGAGAACGGCAGGGCCGAGACCCGTTTCCAGGTCGAGCCGCCGTCGATCGTCGTGAACGTCGCCGACGGGCTCAGGAAGTACCCGCGGCGCTGAGTCGGGAACGAGACGTCTCCGCAGCAGCCCTTCGGCATCGTCCAGTGCCATGTGCGGCCACCGTCGCCCGTCCAGTCGAGCTCCGCGTGACGCCTCCAGGCCGGACGGAGTCCCCCTCGGACATCGACCGCGAGGAGCCAGCCGTGGCGCCGGTCCAGGAAATCCACTTGCTCGACTCGAGCCACCACATCTCCCATCTCGCGGATGTGCAGGGGTGCCGAGGCCCGCCAGGTGCGGCCGCCGTTCGTCGTCAGCCACATCCCCGGGCCGTTCACAGCCCAGGTGACACCTCCGCTCGTACCGACCTCGACAATCGGGACGCGGCCTGCGTCTTCGATCCCGCGACTCGCGGCGCCGGCTCGGCCTCCGTTCGTGGCGTGATCGCCGCCGCTCCGGCCTGGGATCGCAGCCCAGAGGCTCAGGCCGACGGCTGCGACCGCGGCGACTGCGCCGGTGAGGAGCATCAGCCTTCGCCGCTGCCGCGCCCGCACCTCGCGGATCAGGGCCTCGAGCTCGTCCCGCCGCGGCGGTTCAGGCGGCGCGACGACGCTCATCTGCGTTCCTGATGCCTGGGAAGCTGTGGTCCGGCGGGCTTCCAGTGCACGCCGCCGTCCGTCGTGTGGAAGAGAGACGGGTGCGCGCCGAGCCCGGAGAAGATCGCCCAGCCGACGCGGCTCGATGTGAAGTCGATCTTGTCGATCCACGCGGAAGGCCGCAGGTGCCGCAGGACGATCCGGTGCCAGCGCCTCCCGCCGTCTCTCGTCACATACAGACCTGTGCGCGATGCCCACACCCACACGCTCGGAGACACGGCATCGAAGGGGGCGGGGACGCCGACGCCGGCCGGGATCGCGT
>JAICZB010000251.1 GCA_025933895.1 Thermoleophilia bacterium | reverse complement strand
TCGGCATAGGGCTCGGCCCGCGCCGCGCCGATCGCGTCGAGCCCCAGCTCCCGCGCCAGCGCCTGCAGTTCGGCTTGGTTCACACGGATAGTCTGCCGCGGTGCGCGCGGTTCGGATCCACGAGGACGGCGGGCCGGAGGTGCTCGTGCTCGAGGAGGCGCCCGATCCGGAGCCCGGTCCAGGCGAGGTTCTCGTCCGCCTTCGCGCGTCCGCGCTCAACCACCTCGACATCTGGATCCGCAAGGGGCTGCCGTCGGTGCCGAAGCCGCGCATCCTCGGCGCCGACGGGGCCGGCGTGGTCGAGGCGCTGGGTGACGGCGTGACCGGCTTCGACCTCGGCGAGCGCGTCGTCCTCAATCCGGGCATCGAGTCGGGCGGCGGCCGGATCCACGTGATCGGCGAGCACGGAGACGGGACGAACGCCGAGCTGATCGCTCTGCCGGCGACGAACGTCCATCCGATCCCGGAGGCGCTGAGCTTCGAGGAGGCGGCGGCGTTCCCGCTCGTCTTCGAGACCGCCTACCGGATGCTCGTGACGCGCGCGGGGCTGCGCGAGGGCGAATGGGTGCTCGCGTGGGGAATCGGCGGCGGCGTCTCGACGGCGGCGCTCGCGATCGCGAAGGCGCTCGACGCCCAGGTGCTCGTCACCTCGTCGAGCGACGCAAAGCTCGAGCGCGCGCGGGAGCTCGGGGCCGACGCGACCGTGAACCACGCGACCGGCGACGTGAAGGCCGCGGTACAGGAAGCAACCGAGGGCCGAGGCATCGACGTCGTGGTCGAGAACGTGGGCGAGGCGACCTGGGCAACGTCTCTCCAGGTCGCTGCGGCGGGCGGGCGGATCACCGTCTGCGGCGCCACCAGCGGGCCGAACCCGCCGGCGGCGCTGCACCGGATCTGGTGGAAGCAGCTCTCGATCCTCGGCTCCACGATGGGTACGGGCGAGGACTTCGCGGGCGCCTACGAGCTCGTCATGAGCGGCCGCGCCCGCCCGGTCGTCGACTCTGTGCTCCCGCTCGAGGAGATTCGCGCCGCGCACGAGCGCCTCGAGGCCGGCGGGCAGCTCGGCAAGATCGTCCTGACGATCTGATGCCGCTGCAGAACCGGGTGACGCCGCTCGGCGAGCTGATCGCGACGCCGGAGCGGGGCCTCGTGTACGGCAACCGCGGCCGGCTCCACGACGACGACCGGGTCATCCGGCGGCAGTGGCAGGTGAAGCGATGGATTTCGTGCCGTCTCGAGTTCCGCGGCCGCCACCGCGCGGGCGGGCCGATGCCGCCCGGCCGCTACACGGGGCTCTTCTTCCTCGACGACGCCACCGCGCTCGCCGCCGGGCACCGCCCTTGCGCCGAGTGCCGGAACGAGGACTACCGCAGCTTCCTCGGCCTCGCCGGCGCCTCGGGCGCCGACGATCTCGACCGCCGGCTCCACGACGAACGCCTCGGAGACGGGGTCGCGGGTAGGCGACTGCACCAACGTCGGCTCCAGGAGCTGCCAGACGGCACGTTCGTCCTCTGCGAAGGCGCACTCCACCTCGTGGCCGGGGACGCGCTGCTGCGCTGGACGCCCGGCGGCTACACGGATAGACGGCGCCGGCCGCGCGCGCCGGTCGACGTCGTCACCCCGCCGACCAGCCTTCGTGTCCTCGCGTCGGGCTGGAGCGGCGCCGTGTCGCTCCTCCACCCATCGAGCCGAACGTGCTGAACGTCCCATCCGTCCAGGGGACGCCGGTCGTGCGCTGTCCGGCCTATGACGAATCCAGGCTCAGGGACCAACTGCGGCAAGGCACGTTGATTAGCCAGCAACGCCCGGCGTTCACAGGGGGCTGAGTACGAACCGGGGACGTGCCATTCCCTGATCTGCGCGGGTCGGCGGCGCCGTGCGAGCTGGTGCGAATTTACGCAAGCCTTACGCAGCAACCGAGAGTCCGAAGGCGTCAGCGGGAAGTACCAGACGCGTGGACGCGGCGCAGATGACCGACGCGCTCGTGCAGATCAACGACCGGCTCGCGCGGGCGGCGCGGGAAGGCGGGCTCGTCATGGCCACCTTCCACTGCGAGTGCGGCGAGTGCCTCGCGGCGGACGTGCCGCTCTCGCTCGACGAACAGGACGAGATTCGTGCACGCGAGGATCTGATCTTCGCGCCGGGACACGACGCGCCGAGAAGCTATCGGGCCATGCCGACCCAGCCCGAAGTCGTGCAGTACGAGGCTTCGGAGTGGGAGCTGAATCGAGGCAGGCCCTTCGGCTTGACGTAGGCCCGCGGGCTCACGCGCTGGCGATGACCTCGCGCACCTCGACACTCTCGACGGTCACCCCGTCGGGCGCCATCGAGCGGACCCTATCGCGGGCTGTGTTGGCGGCGTCCTCGGTCTCCCAGACCGTCATCGACAGCCCGCCGTTGTCCTGTCGTGTCCAGTAGCCGGCGACGAAGCCGGGCGCCTGCGAGACGCGCGGGACGACCTGCTCGCGTAGGACAGACTCGCTGCTCTCGGGATCGCTCACCGTGACGCGGGCGACGACGGCATGCATGAATGTTCCTCCTCCTCGCTCGGGGTAGCGCGTGAACTCTACGCCGTCAGGCCCCGACTAGTCCCGCAGCCGCGCCGAGATGTGCTTGCGGTTCCGCTCCAGCCGGCCGGCGATCCGTCCCTGGTGATTGTCTTTCAGGTACTCGATGCACCAGTCGACCAGCGTCAAGGCATCCGTGGCGGCCTTCTTGTAGCGCTCCGCCTCGCGAGACGGACCCACTCTGTCCCGTTGCGGCATGCCGGTGGCCATTCGCCGACCGGCGGAGGAGACCGCATCCTCACCCCGACCTACCGCCCCCCGCAGCCGTCGAAGCAACCTCATGGCACAGCGTCGGCGACGTTCTCCACCGCTCCCTCCCGGCTAGCCGAAGCCGAGAATGAACTTGGCGTCGTCGGACATCTTGTCCGGAGTCCACGGCGGGTCGAACGTCAGCTCCAGCTCGACATCCTCGATTCCCTCCACCTGCCGGGCAGCGCTGTCGATGTCCTGCGCGATGAGCGGTCCGGCCGGGCAGCCCATGGAAGTCAGGCTGTACGTGATCTTGGCCGTCGAGCTCTCCACCTCGACCTCGTAGAGCAGCCCGAGGTCGACGATGTCCATGCCGAGCTCGGGATCCTCGACCTGGCGGAGAATCTCGAGCACGTCCTCCCGCGTCGCCATGTGATCAGTGTAGAGGCGCGTACGATTCGGACGTGCTCGGCAGCGTCGGCAAAGACGGCTTGACGGCTCTCCTCCTCGTCGCGGCGATCGGGCCCGTGCTGGCCTTCACCTGGTTCGCCTGGTGGTTTCTCCGCGCCGGCAAGCGCTACGACGAGCGCGAGCGGGCGGCAGGACGCCGCCGTGAGGCTGGAAGCGTGGGCGGGGGAGCCCCCGCCGCCCCCCCCCCAGAACCGGGGGGGCGGGGGGGGGGCCCCCCCCGGCCCCCCTGGTGCTGGGGCGGGGGGGGGGGGGGCGCCCCCGCCCCCGCTTCCAGCCTCACGGCGGCGTCCTGCCGCCCGCTCGCGCTCGTCGTAGCGCTTGCC
>JAICZB010000203.1 GCA_025933895.1 Thermoleophilia bacterium | reverse complement strand
TCGTCGTGTCGTTGTGGTTCGTACTGCCCGAGACGTGGACGTTCCAGGCCACCGCGCTGTATGGCACGCTCGCGGTGGCCGGAGTGCTGCTGGGGCTCTACCTCGTTCGGCTGTGGGCCCTCCGCGTAGGCGGCCCTCCGAGAACGGATCACCGGCTCACTCTCGTTCCACTCATCCTCCCGGCGCTCGCGTCGCTCGAGCTCATCCGGTTCCGCAACGGCGTTGTCGTCTGGGGCGCGGTGATCCTCGTCGGGCTCTGTCTCCTCCTCGCCCTTTGCGGCTGGATCGAGGAGGAAGGCGACGGGCTCGAGAGGTTGCGCGTTCCCGAGATCTGGCGCGTCGACCGGCTACCCGGGACCGAGAGCTAGCGCCCGCGGCAGCGCCTCGACGACGTCGCCCGCCACGAGCCCGTAGCGTTGCGCCGCTTCGTGTGACGCGAGCTGCTGCGCCGCGCAGGCCGCCGCGGCCGCCGTCTGCGGCTCCATCCCCTTCGCGAGAAAGGCGGCCGTGACGCCGGTGAGCACGTCTCCCGTGCCCGCCGTCGAGAGCGACGGCCGGCCCATGGCGACGACGAGAACTCCGCGGCCGGGCGCCGCGACGAGCGAGTCCTCGCCCTTGAGGACGACGACCGCGTCGAAGCGCTCGGCCGCTTCCTGTACCGACGCGAGCCGGTGCGCCGCGATCTCCTTCGACTCGCGCTCGAGCAGGCGCGCGAGTTCGCCCTCGTGCGGGGTCAGGACGCGCGGCGCGGGCCAGTGCCCCGGCTCGAGCTCGAACAGCGCGTCGGCGTCCACGACCGCAGGCAGCTCGACTTCCGCGAGCAGGCGACGGACGAGCACCTTGGCCTCCGGCTCGCGGCCCAGCCCCGGGCCGACGGCGAGCGCCTTCGCGCGTCCCGCCGCTTCGAAGACGTCGTCGAGCGGCCGCTTCACCGCCTCGAGCACGAGCGTCTCGAGGACGGGGAGCGACTCCGCCGGCGCGGCGATCGTGACGTAGCCGACGTCGGCGCGGAGCGCCGCGCGGGCGGCGAGCGCCGGCGCTCCGGTCATGCCCGGCGAGCCGCCGACGACGAGCACGTGGCCGGCCGTGTACTTGTTGTCGCGCGCCGAGCGGCGCGGCACCTGCGCCAGGATCTCTGGCGTGACGAGCCGGTGCTCGGTCTGCGCCGCCTCGAGACCGATGTCCGCGACCTCCACCTCGCCGGCGTGGAAGCGGCCCGGCGCGACCGCGAGGCCGACCTTCGGCCCGTGCATCGTCACGGTGACGTCCGCTTGCACCACCGCGCCGGCGACCTCCCCGGTGGACGCGTTGACACCGGACGGGATGTCGACCGCGAGCACGGGGACGCCGGCGGCGTTGATCTCCTCGATGAGCCGCGAGGTCTCGTCGCGCGGCGCCCCCTTCAGCCCGGTGCCGAGGAGTGCGTCGATCACGACGTCGGGCCGCTCGTCGACGAGCTCGCGTCCCTGGGATCGCAGGATCTCGGCGGCGATGCGCCCGTCGCCGCCGTTCGCGCCGCCGCCTGCCTGCAGCGCGACGCGGTGGGCGTCCGGGAAACGGCGCACGAGCGCTTCGACCACCGCCGTCCCCGCGCGCTGCATCAGCGCGTCGACGTCGTGGCCGGCCTCGGCGGCGCGCATCTCGTCCGCGGAGTAGAGCGGCTCTGATGCTGGAAGTGCCGTCGGCGGAGCCGCCGGGACCCGGCGTCGAGACCTTGGCTCAGCCATCGGTCGCGACCGCGACCGCCTGGGCGAGCTCTCGGGAGTGCGTCATCGAGAGGTCGACCGATCCGACCCCGAGCGCCGCGGCCCTCTCCGCGAGGCGGCCCGAGAGCCGAACCGCCGGCTTCGGACGTCCGGCGATCTCGATCTCCTGCCAGGCGAACGCCCGCGCCACGCCGAAGCCGAGCGCCTTGCCGACGGCCTCCTTGCCGGCAAAGCGGCCGGCGTAGCTCTGGGCCGGATTGGCGCGCGAGTCGCAGTAGGCGCGCTCGGCCTCGGTGAAGCAGCGCTCCCGAAAGCGTGCATAGCGCCCGAGCGACCGCCGGATCCGCTCGATCTCGATCAGGTCGGTGCCCACATGGACGCTCACGCGATGTGCTCCTCGAGCCATTCGGGCAGATGCGCGATCGAGGACACGATCCCGTCCGGCTTGATCCGCGACGTCTCGACGGCGTCCGGCCGGAACTTCCCGGTACGGACGAGCACGGCGCGCATCCCGACCCCGCGGGCGCCTGCCACGTCCGTCTCGAGGTCGTCGCCGACCATCCAGGTCATGGACGGCTCGGCGTCGAGCGCGCGGCAGGCGGCGTCGAAGTAGGCGGGGCTCGGCTTGCCGAGCACGGTCGCTGCGGTCTGCGCGGCGTACTCGAGCCCGGCGACGTAGCAGCCGGAGTCGAGGAGCGGCCCGCGCTGCGTCTGCCACCAGCGGTTGCGGTGCAGGCAGTAGAGGTCGGCGCCGAGCTCGAGCTCCGCGAAGGCACGGGCGAGGTTCATGTAGGAGAAGACGAGGTTCGTCTCCGGCGAGTCGTCAGCGCCGCCGATCAGGACGGCGTCGACGTTGTCGCCCACGAGCTCGAGTCCTTCGAGGTCGCCGACGAGCGCGTGCATGACGAGCGCGAGAACGCGCCGGCCCTTGAGTGCTTCGACGGCAGCGTCCGCTGTCGTCTGCACCTCTGCCACGTCGAGCTCGATCCCGGTCGACTGGAGACCCGCGGCGAGGTCGGCCTTCGACCTCGTTGTCGCGTTCGTGACGAAGCGGAGGCGATGTCCTGCGCGACGTAGGCGCTTCACGGCGTCCGCCGCGCCCGGCAGCGGTTGGCCGGAGACGTGCAGGACGCCGTCCACGTCGAGCAGAATCGCGGCCATCGGCGTAGGCTAGACGGAGCCGACGAGTAGCGTAGGCGTCGGCTATGCCGGCAGCGAAGCAGGAAACACACGGCGAGTCTATTCGCGTCACGCGCTCGGTCGTGCTGCCGTTGGCCGAGGTCGAGCTGCAGGTCTCCCGTTCGAGCGGGCCCGGCGGCCAGCATGCGCAGAAGTCCCAGACGCGGGTCGTCGCCGTCTTCGACGTCGAGGCGTCGAGCGCGTTGACGGATCTGCAGAAGCGGCGTGTGATCTCACGCGCGGGTCCGGTGCTCAGAGCGGTGGCGCAGGACGAGCGCAGCCAGGTGCGCAACCGCGACCTCGCGGTCGAGCGCCTCGTCGCGGTGTTGCGGGCGGCTCTCCGTGTGGAGCGGAAGCGCGTGCCTACGAAGCCGACCGTGGCAGCCCGCGAGCGACGGCTCGAGCAGAAGAAGCGCCGCTCCCGGACGAAACAGCTTCGCCGGCCCCCGGACTAACCCGCGTCGGCCTCGGGGAGACACCCCCGGGTGATCGTCCTCTGGGACTCGCTCGGAACGCTGCTCGACGTCGAGCCCGTGCGCGAGCGCTACCCGGGCTGGCTGGAGCGCGTCCTCCATCACGGTGCCGCACTGACGCTCGCCGGCGACTTCGCGCCGTTCGGGTCGCTCGGCCCGGAGGCGCTGTCCCTGCTTCGGCGCGAGCTCCGCCCGTACGACGACGTCGCGGACGCGCTCGACGTCCTCGAGGAAGCCGGGGTCGAGTCGTGGATCGTCACCAACGGCAGCACAGAGACCACCGCCCGAGCGCTCGGCGAGCTCGTCTCGCGGCTCGGCGGGATCGTCTCGATCGACGGCGGCGACCCGCACGAGCCGCGCGCTCGAGTCCCGTCGAGGCCGCCCGGCTAGCCCTGGCCGGCGGTGCGTAGCTCGGCGTTCGCGCGCGCGAGTTGGCGCCGCGTCGGATGGACACGGCCGAACCAGAGCCAGAGGTAGTGCTCGACCTTTCCGCTGCGGATGAACCACTGCGCGTAGCCAACGTGTCGAGGGATGCCTTCGGCGCCACCCGGGTGCACGTCCTTCGCCCGGATTCGCGGCGGCCACTTCCCGAGGCGAGCTTGGGGCGGCCGCTCGGTGCGATGGTTGCCGAGCTGGATCAAGGTTCCGCCGGGCGGACGGTGGGCGAGCGTCCGGTGCGGCGGGATGCAGTCGCGACAGTCGCGATACGGCACCGTCGACGCCCAACCCCACGAGGTCCCGGCGCCGACGTGCCAGCCATGTCCGGCCTGAAAGTGCGGCGGCGCCACAGCGAGAAGGAGCGCGAGGAGACCGAACACGCCTCCTCTATGCCCGAGGCGGCCTCAGAGGTCCGCGACCGGCGGCGTCGCGACCGGCCGCTCGACCTCGACGTGCGGGATCCAGTCGAGCCAGCGCGGCAGGTACCAGCTGCGCCGATCGAGCAGGCCGAGCATGCTCGGCAGGACGACCGAGCGGATGATCGTGGCGTCGAGGAGTAGCGCGACTGCGACGCCGAAGCCCATCTGCTGGAACATCACGAGCTGCCCGGCGGCGAAGCCGGCGAACACGACGACGATGATGATCGCCGCACCGGTGATGATCCGCGCGGTCGACGCCACGCCCCCGATCAGGGCGGCGTGCGTCGAGCCCGACTCGTCGTAGCGCTCCTTGATCCGACTCATCAGGAACACCTGGTAGTCCATCGAGAGCCCGAACAGCACGGAGAACAGGAAGAGCGGCACCCACGCGTCGATCACGTTCGTGTGCTGGAAGCCGAACAGGCCCGTGCCGTGACCCTCGAGGAAGACGAGCGTGAGC
>JAICZB010000099.1 GCA_025933895.1 Thermoleophilia bacterium | reverse complement strand
TCTCCCACGTCGGCGCAAGCCCGTCGAACATCGTGCGCAGCGGGCGGCGAAAGAGCCGCCAGAGCACCGGTCGCCGCACGACCGCGTCGGTGACCAGGCGCGCGAACCGCTGGCCGTCGATCACCGCGCCGCGAGATCGAGCAGGATCTCGCCTCCCTCCTCGACGCGCAGCAGCTGGGCCGCGCTGCCGCTCGAGACCGCGAGAGCGAGGCTGCCGTAGCTGTCCTCGTAGAGGATGAGCGCACCGCGTGGGGCGTCCGCGAACGTGCGGGCGGCGACGGCGTAGAACCGGTCGCCGCGGCACGTGAGCTCGATCCGCGTGCCTGCGGCGAGCTCCAGACGGTCGAGATGCTCGCGCCGGAGGTTGAGCGCGACGTTGCCGAAGCGGTCGACGACGAGGGCGACGGTGCGGATCCGGTTCTGTCCCACCTCCGGCTCCGGCAGCTCGACCCGTACGAGCTCGCCCGGGTCGACCGGAGGCCCGAGCTCCTCGAGCGCCACGCCCGCGGCGAGATGGGCCGCGGCCGGCGAGAACAGGTCCCGGCCGTGAAAGGTTCGCGATACCGGCTGCAGGGAGTACTCGGCGTTGGCCAGCTCGTGCGCCGCGGCGACACCGCCGAAGCGGTCCGCGGCAGGGAGCAGCAGGCCGTTGTCCGGGCCGACGTACAGCCGGCCCTCGAGGTCGCGGAGAGCGAGGGCGCGCCGGCCGCTTCCGACGCCGGGATCGACGACGGCGAGGTGGACTCCCTGCGGCATGTAGGGAAGCGTGTTCGCCAGCACGAGCGCTCCCTGGAGCACGTGTCCGGGGCGGATCCCGTGAGTGACGTCGATGACGCGGGCCTCGGGTGCGATCGCCGCGATGACGCCGTGGCAGGTGCCGACGAAATCGTCCTGGAGCCCGAAGTCGGTCAGGAAGGTGATGACCACGAGAGGGAACGTAATGCCTCGACGAGACCCTCGAGATCGTGACCGGCCGCGACTGCGGCGACGTCGAGGCCGGCTGCCTCTGCCTCAACCGCCGTCTGCGGACCGATGGCGATGACGGGCACGCGCGCACCGGTCGCGGCTAGCGCTCGAGCGGCGGAGCCGGACATGAGGAGCGCGACGTCGACCTCCGGCACCTCGGGCCGTAGCTCGATCGTCCGGTACAGGGGCAGGAAGTCGGCGTCGAGGACGTCCTGCCGCGCACCCTCCGCGGCAGCGAGGAGCAGCCTCTCCTCGGGCAGCTCCTCGCGCAAGCCTTCTTGGGTGTGGGTCGAGGCGACGAGGTCGACGCGCAGACCGTGGGCTCGGAGCGCCTCGGCCGTGGCCGGCCCGATCGCTGCGATCCGGTTCGCAGTGACGCCGCGACGGGCGAGCTCGTGCGCGCCGTTCCGGCTCGTGACCACGAGCCAGTCGTACGCGCGCGCATCGACCGGCGCGTCGCCGAGCGGCTCGACGCGGATCAGATCGCAGAAGGTCGCGTCGTGCCCGAGCGACTCGACGCGCGGGACGAGCTCCTCACGAGTGACGAGTACTCGCATCCGCCAGCTCCGCGCCGAGCGCCCCCGGGTCGGCCCCCGTCCGCCGCTCGATCCACGACCCGTCCTCGGCCGCAACGAGACCCGTCAGGGTCGAGCCGTCGTGATACGCGGCCGTGGGAGCGAGACAACCGCCGCCCACGGCTGCGACGACGGCTCGCTCCGCCTCGACGCGTTCGCGGGTCTCGGGATCGTCCGCGGCCGCGACGAGATGCTCCTCCGCGGCCCGCACCTGAAGGGCGAGTGCGCCCTGCCCGGCCTCCGGCAGCATCGCCTCCGGCTCGAAGCGGTGGCCGATCTCGCGTCCGAGCCCGAGCCGGTCGAGGCCGCATGCCGCAAGCACGATCGCGTCGAGCCCCCGTTCGCCGCGCTTGCGGAGGCGGGTGTCGATGTTGCCGCGCAGAGGCTCGATCGAAAGCGTCGGATCGAGCGCGAGCAGCTGCGCTTTCCGCCGGACCGAGGCGGTGCCGATCCGCATCCCGGGTCGTAGCTCCACCGCCCCGCAGAGGGCATCCCGCGGATCCTCCCGGCGGAGGAACGCACCGATCGCCAGCCCTTCCGGGTCGGTCGCGGTCAGGTCCTTCGCGGAGTGCACTGCGACGTCGATGCGACGGTCGAGCAGGGCCTCCTCGAGCTCCTTGACGAAGACGCCGCGCGACCCGATCTCGCCGAACGGACGCGAGCGATCGCGGTCACCGGCCGTCGTGATCGGCACGAGCGCGAGCTCGATGCCGGGGGCCCGCAACGACGAGAGCGCGCGGTCGGCCTGGGTGAGCGCGAGCCTACTGCCGCGACTGCCGACGCGGACGAGCACAGGTCAGTCCCCTCCGCACGGGCGGCGCGCACCCGACACCGCGCGGCCGGACTCGAATGAACGCCGTCGGCACCTGCAGCGGCAGAGGGCGACCCGTGACGGGTTTGACCTTCAGCGCTCGTCCTCGCCGAGACCGAAGAGGTGCCGCACCGCCTCAGCATAGAGGACCCCATCGGCTGCCGCGGCTGCCTGCTTCATCCGGACGGTCGGCAGATGGAGCAGCTTGTTCACGATCTGCGCGGTGACCGCCTCGACCGCCCGCCGCTGGCTCTCGTCGAGCCGCCCGAGGAGCGATTCGGCCTTCTGCAGCTCGGCCTCGCGGATCTCCTCCGCACGCGCCCGCAGCGACGCGATCGCCGGCACGACGTCGAGCGACGCGTGCCACTCGTGGAACTTCTCCGCCTCGGCCGCGACGATCGCCTCGGCGCGCTCGGCCTCGCGGCGGCGCAGCGAGAGCGTCTCGACCACGATCTGCTCGAGGTCGTCGATGTCGTAGAGGTAGCAGCCGTCGAGCTCGCCGATCGCGGGGTCGAGATCGCGTGGGACGGCGAGATCGACCAGCAGGAGCCGGCGGCCCCGCCGGCGACGCAGCGCATCCGCGACCGTGTCCGCCTCGAGCACGAGTCCCGTCGCACTCGTCGACGCGATGACGACGTCGACCGAAGCGAGCTGCTCGGCGATCCGCTCACGCTCCGTCCTGCTGTTGGCGACGAGCGAGATCTCGGCTCCCCGGCTCCGGAGGTTGCGCGCGGCCTGCTCGCTCACCTTGCCGGCGCCGAGGAGGAGGATGGAGCGGCCGTCGAGACTCCCGAATACCTGCTCCGCAAGGGCGGCGGCCGCCGCCGAGACCGACGCGGGGCTCTCGCCGATCGCAGTCTGAGACCGCACCTTCCGGCCAGCGTGCAGCGCCTGGCTGAAGACGCGGTCGAGCAGCGGCCCCGTCGTCCCGAGCTCGTGCGCGACGCGTACCTGACCGAGGATCTCGCCCTCCCCAGGGACAAGCGAGTCGAGCCCGGCCGCCACGCGGAAGAGATGGTGGGCGGCCGCGCGATCCTGCAGTCGGTAGAGCGCCGGCTCTACCTCGGGCCCGAGCGACGCGAGCGCGGCGGCCGCGTCCCGCTCGGCCTCGTCCGCGTGCTCCGCGGCGACGTAGACCTCGGTGCGGTTGCAGGTCGAGAGGAACGTCGCCTCCCGCCCGCCCCCGGCGAGCCGTGCCGCGAGCGCCTCCGCGTCCTTCCGGCCGAGCGCGACCTGCTCGCGCAGCTCGACCGGCGCGTGGTGATGAGAGGTGCCGACGAGGACGAGGCGCATCATGCGAAGTGACTCGCTGGGAGCGCGAGGCGGACTACGACCACGAGGGCAAAGCCGGCGAGGGCGAGATACGCGGAGCGTCGGCCGGTCCAGCCGCCGAGCAGGCGGAGACCGAGGTACGCGCAGAAGACGAGCCAGGTCGCGCCCGTCACGGCGATGAGCGCGTCGAGGCGATCGCCCCGCGCGACGAGTCGCACGAGGCCGACGACGGCTCCGAGCGTGAGGAGCGGCACCGACCAGGCGACCGTCCGCAAGGCGAGCGAGTCGAGCGTGGCGAGGGCCGGCATCTGTCGGCGCAGGATCGTGGCGGGGCGCGTCTGCAGCCGCCGCTCCTGCCAAATGTAGAGGCCGGACAGCGCGGCCGCGAGCGTGAAGCCGGCGAAGGCGGCCAGCACGAGCCCGACGTGGACGACGAGGAAGAGGTTCGAGTAGTGGCTCGCGCTCCCGATCCCCGTCCCGCCCCCGGCGCGCGCGACGACGAGCAGCGTGACCGCGAGCGGCATCACGATGAGGCCGAGCAGCCGGAAACGCCTGCGGCAGCCCCAGATCAGGTAGGCCGAGACGACGAGCCAGACGAAGAGATCGAGCGACGACGCCCATGTCCCCCACGGGAAGCCGTCGTCGCGCGTCGCCTGCACGGCGAGCAGCGCAGTCTGCGCGAGCCAGCCCAGCCGGACGCCCCACGTGGCGGCGCGCCCCGCGCGACCCGGCCGCCGGACGTCGCCGAGGTAGCCGACAGCCGCCTCTCCGTAAAGCAGGAGTGCGGGCCAGAAGAGGAGCTCAGCCAACCTGCGCGGTCTCCCGCGGCGCCTCTTCGGCGTCCTCATCCGGCACGCGGCCGGCGATCTCGTCGACCTCGCGCTCGAGCCGCTGCAGCTTGAGCGCCATGATCAGGACGTAGACCAGGACGATGGCGAAGACGACGCAGTACGCGGCGGTGACGTATTTCTCCGACGTGGTCACGCGAGCACCTCCCTCAATCGGCGTAGCCGCACGTCGAGCCGCTTGCCGCCGAGTTCAAGCCGGTAAAGCGTGTACGCGAGAGCGAGCAGCGCGGTTTGGGCGATGCAGTACGTGACGAGGATCCAGCCGCCGAAGTTCGGGCCGTGCAGCGTGAAGACGACGGGGTGGATCAGGTTCTTCGCGAGCCTGATCGCAGCGAAGCTGACCGGGATGAGGACGACGCCGAAGAGCGCGTACACCGCGCTCAGATTCGCGCGCTGCGGCCCGGGGTCGACCGAGAAGCGGAGCATGAAGTACGCGCAGTAAAAGAGGTAGAGGACGAGGAAGAGCACGAGCTGGTCCTCGCTCCAAAGCCACCAGTGGCCCCACGAGATCTTGGCCCAGATCGAGCCGGTGAGCAGCACGAGCGTGCCGAAGATCAGACCCTGGTGGACGCAGACGTAGCTCCGAAGATCCGCGTTCGGGTCGCGCTTCCAGAGATGGAGGAGCGCATTCCAGGCCCCGCCGGCGAAGCACGCGTAGGCCGTGATCGCGATCGAGACGTGGAAGTAGAAGATCCGCTGCGAGAAGCCCTGGTTCGCATCGTCCGGCGCGACGAAGAAGACGAACGCGAGCGCCGTGGTGACCAGGACGAGCGAGATCGCCGCAAGCAGGGGTAGCGGGATACGAGACGTGCGACCCACGGCAGGGATTGTCGCAGCACCAGGGCTCATTCGGCGACGACGTACTCGAACGACGCCCAGCAGACCACGGCGAAGAGGAGGTCGTAGAGCCCGAGGAAGCCGAGATACCGGCCCGGCGACGCGACGACGCTTGCACCCACGGCGCCGACGACGATGGGCACCGCAAGCGGCAGGAACAAGAGTGGCAGGAGCAGATCCCGCGCCCGCGTCGCGACCGCCATCGCCCCGAGGAAGGTGCCGACACCGCAGATGCCGAGATCGGCGAGGACCACAGCGAGCACGGTCGCGCCCGCGACGCTGTGGAAGAAGAGCGCGTAGAGCGGCAGCGCGACGACCTCCGCCGCGGCCAGGAAGGCGAGCGTGGCGAGCGACTTCGCGAGCCAGATCGCACTCCGGTCGCACGGCGCGAGGACGAGGCCGTCGAGCGTCCGCTGCTCGCGCTCCGGCACGAACGCGCGTCCGAGCCCGAGCAGCGCGGTGAAGAGGATCGCGACCCAGAGCAAGCCGGTCGTCTCGAGCCGCGACGGCGTCCCCGGCAGCGCGAAGTGAAAGACGACGAAGACCGCGGCGACGAAGAGGAGCATCGCCGGCAGCGTGTCCCGGGCCCGGAGCTCGAGCAGCAGGTCCTTTCGCGCCAGCGCCCCGACGTCACGGACGTAGCTCATGACGCGAGCGCGAGCGCCGCGCTCGCGAGCGGCTCGACGCGCGCCGGGTCATGAGTGGCGAGCAGGAACGTCCGCTCCCCGCGTAGCTCGGCGAGCTGCGCGTCGAGGAGCTCGGCGCCGGCCTCGTCGAGCGCGCTGTACGGCTCGTCGAGCACGAGCAGCTCCGGGTCGTGGAGCAGGACGCGACAGAGGGCGAGGCGCTGCGTCATGCCGCGCGAGTACGAGGCGACCCGCTCGTGCCGAGCCTCCCAGAGCCCGAACCGCTCCAGCACCATGCCGACCCGCTCGCGGCGCTCGGGCAGTCGATAGAGGCGCCCATAGAGCTCGAGATTCTCGAGCGCCGTCAGCTCGCGGTAGACGAGCGGGTCGTGGCCGAGGTAGCCCACCTGTGCCCGCGTCGCCTCGCGTTCGATCGTCCCCTCGGTCGGCTGCGCGAGCCCGGCGCAGATCCGCAGCAGCGTCGTCTTGCCGGCACCGTTCGGGCCGGTGACGACGAGAAAGCCGCCGCGCGGGAGTACGAGATCGATCCTGCGCAGGACGCGCTTCTCCCCGTAGCGCTTGCCGAGCCGGCGGGCGGTGAGCACGCGATCAGCATAGGCCGCCGACAGCGATTTACCGCCGTTTTACGCCGCTCTTGCTCAGGCCGTGCACGGCTCGTGCCTTATTCCGATCGGGCAAGAGATCACCACGACCAGGAGGACACATGTCCAGGAAACGACTCTCGCTGTTGGGGCTGATCATGGCCGCGGCCCTCGCGGCTGCCGGCGTGGCAGCGGCGCACCGCGGGGCTCCGTCGGTTCAATCGGTGAGCGCAGGGTTCGACGCCACGACCGTCTCGCAGCGGTTCCTGACGACGTGCTCGGTGAACGGCGGCGACACGTTCCAGGCGACACGGGCGGTGTACACGGGAACGGCGACGAGCTCGGATCCGCGGCTTTCCGGCGCGCTCACGATCCGTGCCTGGAGCCTCGTCGACACCACGAACGGTGTCGGCCACCTGTACGGCACCTTCCGCATCGTGGGCACCGGCCGCAATCGTGCTCACGGAACGCTCAATGCGGCTGTCGCAGGCGGTAAGGCTTCCGGGTTGGCGAGAGGCTTCGTGAGGGGCCGGTGGGGACACATCGTCGCGTCACTCGGCGCGTCGTTCGATCCCACCGCCGGCTTCTCTTCGGGTTCGATCGGCACGGGCACGGCGGGCGCAGGGTTCCTTCGCTCGGGCCGCTGGTGCCATCCGCCGCACTGGCCCGCGAGCCAGGGAAGCTGACGTACAGGTCTGTCCGGGGCGTCGTGAGC
Source organism: Thermoleophilia bacterium (assembly GCA_025933895.1). Lineage (GTDB taxonomy): Bacteria > Actinomycetota > Thermoleophilia > Gaiellales > Gaiellaceae > Palsa-739. Next base: position 941 of record JAICZB010000099.1, on the reverse strand, counting down.
GCGGCGCCCCGGAGCGGCCTCAGATCGCAGCGTCGACGATGACGAAGGCGGCGAACACGACGCTGATCACGCCGTTCATCGTGAAGAACGCCGTGTCGAGCCGCCGCAGGTCGCCGGGACGCACGAGGGAATGCTCGTACGCCAGCAACAGCGCGACCGCGGCGACGCCGAGCCAGTAGAGCACGCCGACCGGAAGCCCGAGCCCGGCCGCGACGAGACAAACGACCGTCGCCGCATGCGCGAGCCGGGCGCCGGCGAACGCACCGCGCACGCCGAAGCGAGTGACGATCGAGTGCAGGCCCTCCCGCCGATCGACCTCCTCGTCGAAGAGCGCATAGAAGAGATCGAAGCCGGCGACCCACAGCGCGACCGCGGCGCCGAGGATCCACGCCTGCCACGGGAGCTTGCCGGTTATCGCGGCCCACGCGCCCACCGGCGCCAGCCCGTCGACGACGCCGAGCCAGAGGTGGCAGAGCCACGTGAAGCGCTTGAGGTACGGGTAGACGACGAAGCCGACGATCGGGATCGGCCAGAGCCGGTGCACGAGCGGATCCAGCTCCCAGACGGCGACGAGGAAGAGCGCGAGCGACGCGACGCAGAAGAGGACGACCTGCGCAACCGAGAGCTGGCCGCTCGGCAGCTCGCGCCCGGCCGTGCGCGGGTTCCTCGCGTCGATGCCGGCGTCGATCAGCCGATTGAGCGCCATCGCGAGCGAACGGGCTCCGACCATGGCGAGCGTGATCCAGAGGAGGTCGTGTCCGCTCGGTGCGGCGTTCACCGCGAGGAAGGCGCCGACGTAGGCGAACGGGAGCGCGAACACGGTGTGCTCGATCTTGACGAGCCGGGCTAACCGCGCCGGAAGCGGCGCCGGCGCGGAACCGGCGGTCACGTCTGCTCGTGCTCGGTGGGATCGTCGGCGAGCAGCTCGAGCGCGTGCTCGA
>JAICZB010000259.1 GCA_025933895.1 Thermoleophilia bacterium | reverse complement strand
GTGCAGGACTTCCTCGGCTACTCGCAAGGGCGTCCGGCCGCTCCCTACTACCACGCGAACGACTGGGGCGCGAACTTCGGCCTGCTGCTGCCGTTCTTCGTGCTCGAGTGGTTCCGCCGCGACGGCGGCCGGCGAAGGTGGGTCGGGGCAGGAGTGGCGGTCGCGGCAACGGTGCCCGTCATCGAATCGCTCAACCGTGGGCTCTGGATCGGGCTGGGGCTCATGGCGCTCTACGTCGTGCTCAGCGCGGCGCTCAGCGGACGCTACGTCGCGCTCGGGGGACTCGCCGCGGCCGCGGCCGTCGTCGCCGTGCTGATCGTGGCCACACCTCTGAAGGGCACGATCCAGGCCCGGCTCGCAGCGGGGCAGAGCAACAACGCGCGCGCCCAGCTCGCATCGCGCACCGTTGCCGACGTCGCCGATACCTCGCCCATCGTCGGCTTCGGCTCGACGCGCAACGTCCAGGGCAACTTCAACACCATCGGCGGTGGCGCAACCCCGAGCTGCCCACGATGCTCTCCTCCTGCGATGGGCACGCAAGGGCACGTGTGGCTCGTTCTGTTCGGCCAGGGATTCGTCGGCGCCGCGCTGTTCTTCTGGTTCCTCCTGCGCCGGTTCGTGCCGTACATGCACGACCGCCGCCCCTTCGCGATCGCCGCCTGCGCGTCGTTCGTGTTCTTCCTCGTCGTGATCTGGGTCTACGACCTCCTGGACGTTCCGTTGGTCACGCTGATGCTCGCGCTCGCCGTGCTCTGGCGGATGCAACGACCGGATGAAGGTGCCGACGAGACCTCCGCGCTCGAGCCCGGGGCCGTGTGATGAGCTCGCGGCTGCTCGAGTCCTCCGCCCAGATCCGTCGCGACCTCGCGACGATGTGGGCCGCGCCGGTCGAGGTGGTCGAGGCGCGGCGGGGACACGGCAATGCGAAGCAAACCTTCGCGGTTCTTCCCTCGGCGCGGCGACCCCGGATCGTCTCGTCGGGCCCGCCGGCCGCAACCGCCGCGGCGGTGCGGCGCTTCAGCCATAGCACCGGGATCCTCGGGCGTTCGGCGCGCGTCGCCCTTGCGGCGGCGATCCGGACCGGCGCGGTGGGGCTCGTCTTCCGCGATCGCCTGGCGCTGATCGACGCCGGCGAAATCGAAGCCGGTGGCGGCACCGGCTCCGTCATCGCCGAGCTCGCCGAGATCTTCGGGACCGAAGTCGCGATCGCGATGTCCGTCGGCTCGGTCCGCGCGAACCGCAAGCCCATCCTGCACGTCGTCACACCGGACGGCGACACCCTCGGCTTCGCCAAGCTCGGTCTCTCGCCGCTGGCATGCCAGCTGGTCCGAGCCGAGGCGGCGAACCTCCGCCTTCTCGCCGGCCACGATTTCGAGCATCTCGAGCGGCCTCAGGTGATCCACCACGGCGAGTGGCAGGGGCACGAGCTGCTCGTCGTGACCGCTCTGCACGCTCCGTTCCGCCCTCGGCATGCGCGCGACATGCTGCCCGTCCGGGCCATGGAGGAGCTCGCAGCGTTCGGCGGAATCTCGACTCAGCCGCTCGCGGAAAGCTCCTGGTTCGGCGGCGTCTTCACCGTGGCCGCCGAGACGAGCGACTCGAGCGCGCGTCGGCTCGAGGGCCTGTTGCAGCGGCTCGCCGACCACTCGGGAGAGCGATCCGTTCGCTTCGGGAGCTGGCACGGCGACTGGGGCCCGTGGAACATGGTCTGGGCCGGCGAGCGCGTGCGGCTCTGGGACTGGGAACGGTTCGCCCGCGGCGTGCCGTACGGACTCGACGCGCTGTACTATTCCCTGCCTGCCGAGCCCGAAGAGACGCAGCTCCCGGAGCTCCGCGAATCGGCGGCGAAGGCTCTCGCGCCGTTCTCGGTCGCCCCGGACGAGGCCGACCTGCTCCTCGCGCTCTATGTCACGGCCCTGACGGCTCGATTCCTCCCGGACTCGCTGACCGAACATGGAGCGCAGCTCCAGCCGCGAGTCATCGCCTTGCTCGACCTCCTGGAGGCGCTACCGGCGACCGGAGCGACGCATCGACGCGCCGCAGCCGTGCAGCGATGAGCGAGGCAACCGTTGTGTCCCGGGCGAAGGACGGCGTACGCACGATCGCGGGGACGGTGGGCCACGCCACCTCCGAGCTCCGGATGGCGCCCGATTTCCTGATCGTCGGCGCCCAGCGCTGCGGCACGACCTCACTCTTCCGCCACCTTGCGCAGCATCCCGCCGTCGTCCCGCCGCTGTTTCAGAAGGGAATCCACTTCTTCGATCTGCATTACGGCCGGGGCATCCGCTGGTACCGCGGCCAATTCCCGGTGCGCTCGATCGCCGACCGCCGGGTCGCTCCGACGGCTCCTCGCGCCGTCACCGGCGAGGCGAGCCCCTACTACGTCTTCCATCCGCTTGCCGGGGAACGGATCGCGCGCGACCTGCCCGCGGCGAAGCTGATCGTGCTGCTCCGCGACCCGGTCGATCGTGCCTCCTCGGCTCACCGGCAGGAGAGCGCGCGCGGCTTCGAGACGGAGCCGTTCGAGCGCGCACTCGACCTGGAGGAGTCGAGGCTCGCGGGCGAGGTCGAGCGCATTCGGGCCGATCCCGCTTATGTCAGCTTCGAGCATCAGCATCACGGCTACCTGGCGCGAGGCCACTACGCCGAGCAGCTGGAACGCCTCTTCGATCTCTTCGGACGGGAGCGGGTGCTGGTCCTCGAGAGCGCGGACTTCTTCGCGACCCCGGAGCCGGTCTGGGAGCGCGCGCTCGCCTTCCTCGGGCTACCGCCCTGGTACCCACCCGCTTTCGAGCGCCATAACGCCCGGCCCAGCGCGCCGCTGTCGGATCGGCTGCGCAACCGCCTGGAGACGTACTTCGCGCCGCACGACGAGCGACTTGCAGCGCTGCTCGGAGAGGTGCCGTCTTGGCGCCACTGAGGCTCGTCGACCCCCGGCGTGACGACATGCCGCTCTGCTGGTATTCGTCGTTCGCGCGCCGGTATTTCTGGGTGCTCGCAGGGGCCGTCGCCGTGGGACTGGTCGCCGGTGCGGCGTTCGAGCTCCAACGAGGCCGCGTCTACACCGCCACCGTCGAGATCATCACCTCGAGCGCGCCTCTCGGCATCTCCGCGCAGACGCCGCAGCTGAACGGCATCCACGCCGTCCCTCCGACCGTGGACACCGAGGCCGCTCTGCTCGAGAGCGACCGCGTCCTGCGGCCGGCGGCGAAGAGCCTCGGCGGCGACCGCACCGCGGCGAGGCTGCGCCGGTCGATCGCACTGGTCGCGCCTCAGGGGACCCG
>JAICZB010000196.1 GCA_025933895.1 Thermoleophilia bacterium | reverse complement strand
GGCGCACGCGGCGGACGCGCTCCTCGTCGTCGACAACACGTTCGCGACGCCGTACCTGCAGCGGCCGCTCGAGCTCGGCGCGGACGTCGTCGTCCACTCGACGACCAAGTACCTCGGCGGCCACTCCGACGTCGTGGGCGGCTTCGCGGCGACGAACGACCCGACGGTGGCCGAGCGCCTGCGCTTCCTCCAGAAGTCGCTCGGCGCCGTGCCGGGGCCCTTCGACTGCTGGCTCGTGCTGCGCGGGATCAAGACGCTCGCCGTGCGGATGCGGCAGCACTGCCGGAACGCGACGGAGGTCGCCGCCGCGCTCGAGCGGCACCCGCGCGTCGAACGCGTCCTCTACCCCGGCCTGCCCGCGCATCCCGGCCACGCGATCGCCGCCCGCCAGATGCACGACTTCGGCGGCATGGTCTCGTTCCTCGCGGAGTCGCCGGAGGAAGCCGCGGCGATCGCGGCTCGCACGCACCTCTTCCGGCTCGCGGAATCGCTCGGCGGCGTCGAGAGCCTGATCGAGGTGCCGGCCCGCATGACGCACGCGGCGACGGCCGACGCGCCGTTCGCCGCGCCGCCGAACCTCGTCCGCCTCTCGGTCGGGATCGAGTCGGCCGACGATCTCGTCACCGACCTCGAGACCGCGCTCGTCCCTGCCGCTGCGCGCGCATGACCGAGGCGGTCGTCTTCGTCGAGATCCCGTCGGGCTCGCGCAACAAGTACGAGTGGGACGACGAGCTCGGCGGGCTGGTGCTCGACCGGCGCCTCTTCACCGCGATGACCTATCCCGCCGACTACGGCTTCGTCGAGGGCACACTCGCCGAGGACGGTGACCCGCTCGACGCGCTCGTGCTCGTCTCCGATCCGACCTTCCCCGGCTGCCGGATCCGCGTCCGCGCGATCGGCGTCTTCCACATGGAGGACGAGAAGGGCCCCGACGAGAAGCTCCTCTGCGTGCCGCTCGGCTCCTCCGAGTTCGAGCGGGTGGCGGATATCCACGACGTCCAGAACGAGCTGCGCGACGAGATCGAGCACTTCTTCCAGCGCTACAAGGATCTCGAGCCGACCAAGCGGACCGAGACGCGCGGCTGGGGCAACCGCGACGCGGCGGAGAAGATCCTGTCCGCGGCGCGCGAGCGCGCCTAGGCAGGACGCAGCGCCGCGAGTCGGTCGCGGGCCCGCTCGGCCAGCACGACGTGCCTCTTGCGCTCGTAGCGCTCGAGCGCCTCCTGAAGCGCCTTCCGCGCCTCGGCCGTCCGCCCGCTCGCCTCGAGCACCTCCGCGAGAGCCTCGCGGGCGGCCGCCTGAAAGAGGAGGCCGTCCGTCCCATCGATCACGGCGACGGCCTCGCGGGCGAGGCGCTCGCCCTCGGCGAGCTCTCCGCGGTGTGCGCTGACCCGCGCCAACACCTGCCGCCACAGCGCCTGGGTGTACGCGTCGAACTCCTCCCCCAGCTCGCGACCCTTGAGAGCGAGCCTCTCAGCCTCGTCGTAGCGACCGAGCTCGCATAGCTCGAGCCCCAGCCGCGGCGCGAAGGTCGAGAGCATCGCTACGAGACCTTCGGCTTCCTGATAGCCGCACATGCGCTCGAGGTGACGCGCGGCGCGCCCGTGGTCGCCCGCCAGCGCCGCGATCTCCGCCCTCGTCCAGTCGGTAGTCCCATAGATGCCGGTCAGCTCCAACGCTCGCTCGCTCGCGTCGGCGCCGAGCGTCTCTGCTTCGTCGAGCCGCCCCTGCATTCCCAGGATCCAGGCGCGAAAGCCGAGCCAGATGGGATGAGGACTTTCGGGCAAGGCCGCGTCGAGCGCATCGAGCGCTTCGTCCGCAGGCCGAGGGCCCACCGTCAGCGCCATGTCGAGCGCCCCAGGGTCACTCCGGCGAAGGCCGGCCAGACGCCAATGTTCGAGGGCCCGTTCCGCCGCGCGCGCAGAGTCCTCGAACTGGCCGCGGATGTTGGCGACGCCGTAGCCGAGCGCGTGCCACACGTGGGCGAGCCCGCGATGGTCGCTGCTTTCTTCGAGGAGAGGAAGAGCGACGCCCGCGAGCCGTTCCAGCTCGTCGACCTCGACCTCTCCCGCGAACAAGCGATTGAGAGCGCCGATGACGCGGGCGACTGCCTCACCCGCCGAGTCGCCTTCCTGCCGCGCGCGTTCGGCGGCCGCCTCTGCGACCGCGGCGGACTGCCGTGCGGTCGGCTGTGCCTCGGCGAGGTCGAGCTCGAGCATGACGTCGAGGCGGTTCGGGCGCAGCAGGGTGAGAGCTCGCTCCAGAAGGACCAGGGCGGCTCGTTTGTCGCCGCGTAGGAGGGCGCGGTTTCCGGCAACGGCGAGACGGCTCCCGGCACGCTCGGCGAGCTCCGCATCCGGTTGACCGAGCTCCGTCCGATAGCGACTTGCCTGCTCGAGGTGGTAGCCGAGGATCTCGTCCAGCTCCACGAGGCTCTGGCCGTGCTCCTCGAGCCACTCCGCGAAGCGGCGATGCAGGTCGGCTCGTGTCGCCTTGGGCAGCGCGTCGTAAGCAGCGTCACGGATCAGCAGATGCCGGAAGCGATAGGCGTCATCGCGGGGGAGCTGGGGCCGCTCGGGACGGACGAGCTCTCGACGAACCAGCGCAGCCAGGCGCGATGTCACCTGAGGCTCTTCCGGCGCGAGTGCCTGGACGGTTCCCCTGTGGAACAGCTCGCCTTCGACCGCTCCGCGCTCGAGCACCTTCCGCTCGGCCTCGTCGAGCTGGTCGAGCCTCGCCGCCAGCAGCGCGCGCAGGGTCGCGGGCACTTCGACGTCGCCGTCCTCGCCGGCGAGCGCCACCATCTCGGTCACGAAGAGGGGATTGCCGCCCGAGGCCTGGACGATCCGCTCGCGCACGCCCGCGGGCACCGCATCGCCGACGAGCGCGCCCGCCTCCTCTGCGGGCAGCGGCTCGAGCCGCAGGGTTGCCGGCCAGCCGGGCCGGCGGTCGAGCAGCTCGGGCCGCGCCATGCAGAGGAGGACGAGCGGGGCGCCTGTGGAGAGGAGCGCGGTCGACTCGATCAGGTCGAGGAAGGTCTCCTCGGCCCACTGGATGTCGTCGAAGCAGACGACGAGCGGCGCCTGCTCCTCAAGCAGCTTGCGGAACGCCCAGGCGATCTCGTCGGTGCCTGCGAACGCGTCGGTCTCCCCGAGCAGCGAGCGAATCGCCGTCGCAGCATGTTCGTCGTCGGGCCGCGCGTGGAGCTGCTTCACGACCTCGATCACGGGCCAGTAGGTGATCCCGTCGCCGTAGGAGAGGCAGCGGCCGCGCACGACGCGTGCGTCGATCTGCTCGAGCGCCTCCGCAACGAGGCGGGACTTGCCGACGCCCGGGTCGCCGACGATGGTGACGAGCTCGCAGCGCGAGCCCGAGAGCGCACGGTCCCAGGCGTCGGCGAGCTGTTGCAGCTCGTGCTCACGGCCGACGAAGCCGGAGGCGTGGGAACGCTCTGCCGCTTCCCGAACCGAGAGGAGCGGATGCACGGCGACGGGCTCTCCCTTGCCCTTCAGCTCGAGCGAGCGCTCCTCGCCGACCTCGACCGCCGGCGCTACGAGGACGTACGTTTCCCGGCCGATCAGCACCTCCCCCGGCTGTGCTGCCTGCTCCAGCCGCGCCGCCACGTTCACGGCGTCCCCGGTGGCGAGTCGCTCCTCCGTGCCCGCCAGCACCTCGCCGGTGTTGACGCCGATCCGGCCCTCGACGCCCAGTTCCGGCAGCGCCTCACGCATCTCGACCGCCGCACGACACGCCCGCAGCGCGTCGTCCTCGTGCACCACCGGCACGCCGAACACCGCCATCACCGCGTCGCCGATGAACTTCTCCACGGTGCCGCCGTGCGACTCGACGATCGCCTTCATCCGCTCGAAATAGCGTGCGAGCAGTCCCTGCAGCGCCTCCGGATCCACCGACTCCCCGAGCGCCGTCGAGCCCACCACGTCGCAGAACAGCACCGTCACCACCTTCCGGTGCGCGCCGCTCGTCACGCGCCGAGGCTAGAGCACGCGCCGCATAGGATCAACGTATGGCGGCCGAGCCCATCGATCTCCTCCACCTCGGCCGCGAGCGGATCATCGCGAGCTACGTGCTCGACACCGACGACGGCCCGGCGCTCTTCGACTGCGGCCCGTCGACGACGATCGACGCGCTGAAGGCAGGACTCGCCGACCGCGGGCTCGCGCTGACAGATATCCGCCACCTCCTGCTCAGCCACATCCACCTCGACCACGCCGGCGCCGCGGGCGGACTCGTCCGCGAGCACCCAGGGCTGCAGGTGCACGTCTCCCCGATCGGCGCGCCGCACCTCGTCGATCCGTCGCGGCTGGAGAAGAGCGCGCGCCGCCTCTACGGCGATACGTTCGACTCGCTCTGGGGCGAGCTCGTGCCGGTGCCGCAGGAGAACGTCCATCAGATCGACGGTCGCGTGCTCGGGCTCGAGTCCTTCCCCACGCCCGGCCACGCCTCGCACCACGTCTGCTACCTCGATCCCGACGGGACGCTCTACGCGGGCGACGCGTGCGGCGTGCGCGTGCTGCCCGGCCGCTTCGTGATGCCGCCGACGCCGCCGCCGGAGGTGGACGTCGAGGCCTGGGAGGTGACGCTCGACGAGATCGAGCGCCGGACGCCCGAGCGGCTCGCGCTGATCCACTTCGGCGTCGTCGACGACGTCGCGCGGCATCTCACGGAGCTGCGGCTTGCGCTGAGAGACTGGGCCGAGTCGGTCGAGGGCGGCGCGACCGAGGAGGAGTTCGTCGAGTACGCACTCGCCCAGCTGGCGGACTCGGGAGAGGACGTCGAGGCCTACGCGCAGGCGATGCCGTTCTGGCAGTCCTACCGCGGCCTCGAGCGCTGGGCCGAGAAACGGGCGGCGCGCTTGTCAGCCGGCTCGTAGCGCGTCACGATCCGGGGTCATGGCCGGCCCGTTCAGCCTTCCCGCGTTCCGCCTGCTGTTCGCCGCGCGCGCGACCTCGTACGTCGGGACGTACCTCGCGCCGATCGCGGTCGCGTTCGCGATCCTCCGTCACGGCGGCGGCGCGACCGCCGTCGGCCTCGGCTTCGCCGCCTGGACGCTTGCGCAGGTCGCGATGCTCGCGTTCGGCGGCGTCGTCGGCGACCGGCTACCGCGC
>JAICZB010000065.1 GCA_025933895.1 Thermoleophilia bacterium | reverse complement strand
TCCGGCCGCTCGGCCCGTGCCCGCAGATCTCCGCCTCGACGAGCGTGACGCGCAGCTCGGGCGCGCGCTCGCGCAAAGCGAGCGCGGTCCAGAGACCCGTGTAGCCGCCGCCGACGATCGCGACACCCGCGGTCGCATCCCCCGAGAGCGGCCGGGCCGGAGAAGGATCGCCCTCCCGCGCCAGCGCGTCCTCCAGCCACCACGACGGCAGCCGCGGCTCCACCGACGAAGTCGACACTCAGGCCTGTTTCGCGCGGCGGTTCTGCAAGACGACGTTGCCGAGCATCGCCGTCACGGCGATGACGAAGAAGGCGATGCCGATCACGTTGATCTGCGGAGGAGTCGCGACACGCGCGGCGCCCCAGACGAAGATCGGGAACGTCACTGTGTTGGTTCCGGCGACGAAGTACGTCACGACGAAGTCGTCGACCGAGATGGCGAAGCAGAGGAGCAGTGCCGCGAGGATCGCGGGCGCGATCAACGGGAGTGTCACTTTCTGGAACGTCGTCCATTCGTTGGCGCCGAGGTCCATCGCCGCCTCTTCGAGGTGTCGGTCGAATCCGACGAGCCGTGCCTTGACCGTGACGACCGCGAAGCTGACGCAGAACATGACGTGGGCGATGAGGATCGTCCAGAACCCGAACGGGATCGCTGAGCTCACATGGAGGAAGAGCGTCAAGAGCGAGGCGCCGAGGACGATCTCCGGCGTCGAGAGCGGCAGGAAGATGATGAAGTTCGTCGTCCCACGGCCGCGGAACCCGTAGCGCACGAGGGCGAGAGCCATCAGCGTGCCCAGCGCTGTCGCGATGATGCTGGCGACCGCGGCGATCTCGAGCGAGAGCACGACCGCGCTCTGGATGCCGGGGATCGCGTTCCAGTGCGTCCAGTTGGAGAACGTGAAGCCTTTCCAGGTGAAGTTGAAGCGACCCTTCGGGTGATTGAAGGAGAAAGCGGCCACCACGCCGATGGGGAGCAGCAGGTAGGCGAAGAACAGGATCGCGTAGACCGTCAGGACATGACGGCGGACGTATGCCCACGCCGCGCCGAGGGTGCTTCGCCGAGGACGCCCGATCTCGGCAGCGACGGACGTCATCCGGTCAGCTTCTCCGTACCGACGACCCGCGCGTAGACGAGGACCAGCGCGAGAATGATCGCCATCAGGATGAACGACATCGCGGCCGCCGCCGGGTAGTCCTGAAGACCCAGGAACTTCGACTGGATCACGTTGCCGATCATGTGACTCGTCGGGGAGCCGAGCAGCTGGGCGTTGATGAAGTCGCCGGCAGCGGGAATGAAGGTCAGGAGCGTTCCCGCAACGACACCCGGCAGCGAGAGCGGGAAGGTCACGCGCAGGAACGCACGCCACTTGCTCGCATAGAGATCCTCGGCCGCCTCGATGAGCGTCTGGTCGATCTGCTCCAGCGAGACGTACAGCGGGAGCGCCATGAAGGGCAGGAAGTTGTAGGTGATGCCCGCCACGACGGCGGTGCCCGTCGCCAGCACCCGACCCCCCGGCGAGATCAGGTGGATGTCGGTGAGCAGCCGGACGACGAGCCCGTGGTCGGAGAGGATCGTCTGCCACGCGAGTGTCCTGATCAGATAGGTGACGAAGAACGGCGCGACGATGAACAGCAAGAGCAGGTTCTTCCACCGACCGCCGCGGAACGCGATCCAGTACGCGACCGGGTAGCTGACGACGAGCGCGATCACCGTCGCGAGACCGGCGTACTCGAACGAGCGCTCGAACTCCCCGGTGTAGCCTCGGACGGCGCTCGAGTAGTTGCTCCACGCCCAAGTGAAGGCGTAGCCGAAGCCGGCGATGATGCTGCCCGACTCGAGCGACTGGTAGGCGAGAAAGCCGAGCGGGACCAGGAAGAACGCCGCGAGCCAGAGCATCCCCGGCGCAAGCAGCAGGTACGGGGTCGCGCCCCGATGCCGGTGGAAGAGTCCCAGTCCCATCAGCCGCCGGTCAGGCCGAGATCAGGTTTTGCCAGGCCGTCTGGTACTTCTCGTTGTTCAGCGCGTTCGGGTCGATGTTGTGGGCCAGGTCCAGCTGCTTCTTCGTCGGGAAGATCAGCGTGTTCTTCGCCACCGCCGGGTCTTTCTTGATCAGCGCTTCCTTTGCCCCGAGGACCGGACAGACGTAGTTGACGTAGTCCTCGATCTCGGCCGCGATCTTGGGGTCGTACACGAAGTTCATGTAGACCGACGCTGTGTAGACGTTGCCGCCCTCCGGGATCAGCATGTTGTCCGTCCAGATGTCGCCGCCGGTGTCCGGCTGCTGCCAGTTCAGATGCGGGTTGTCGGCGTGCAACTGGACGATGTCGCCGGACCAGGCCATCGTGGCGGTGAGGTCGCCGTTCGAGAGCGCACTCGCGTAGTCGTTGCCGTAGAACTGGCGGATCTGGCCCGAGTGCACCGCCTTCTGGATCGTGGTCATCGCCCGATTGAACGTCTTGTCGGTGATGTGGCTCGGGTCGTCGCCGTTGTAGCCCATGACGAGGCACATCGTGTCCGAGAACTCCGTCAGGAGTCCGACCTTGCCCCTGAGCTTCTTGCTCCCGAGCAGATCGCCCATCGACGTGACCGGATCGGTCAGCTTCTCATTCCAGCCGATCCCGGTGAAACCGGATTGCCACGGCAAGCTGTAGTCGCGATTCGGATCCCAACTCGGGTGCCGCTGCTGCGGGATCAGATTCTTGATGTTCGGGATCGCGCTCTTGTCGAGCTTCTCGACCCAACCCTTCTGGACGAGCAACGCCGGATAGCGCGAGTTGTCCGTCATCACGATCAGGTCACGGCCGGTCGGCTGGCCGCTGGAGAGGTTGGGCTCGATCTTCGAGAAGAACGATGCGTTGTCGTTGATGTCCTCCGCGTAGTCGACGTGCACGCCGTACTTCTTCTGGAACTGGTCCAGCGACGGGTGCGTATTGCCCTTCTTGTCGATGTAGAGCGTCCAGTTCGAGAAGTGCAGGGTCTTGGCGAGCTTGTGAGCTTCGGTCGATCCGCCGGCCGTGCCGGGACCACTGCTTCCCCCACCGCACGCGGCCAGCAGGCCGGGCACCGTGAGGATCGAGCCGCTCGCGGCAGCGCGGCGGAGAAAGACCTTGCGGGTGATGCGATCGGTCATGACGAGCCCTCCAAGGCGTCGACGACGAAGGTGCTTTCTGGACTCCAACTGAGCGTCAGGCGCTCCCCTGTCGCGACCTGGCCGCCCGGGCGGTCGTTCTGCACGTACACGGTCACCGGTCCGGCCGGCGTTTCCACGATGTACTGCGTCGAGACTCCGATGTAGGCGCTCTCGGCGATCGTCCCCGAGAGCGAGTTTCCTGCGTCCCCTCCGATGCGGAGCTTCTCCGGACGGACGCCGATCTGGACGGTCCCGGTTCTCCCGCCCAGTACCTCGTGTGGGCACTGCACCTCGGTGCCGTCGGCCAGCTTGACCCGGTCCCCTGCCACCGCCGTGCCCTCGAGGAGGTTCGAGACGCCGAGGAACCCCGCCACGAACGGCGTCCGCGGCCGCTCGTAGAGCTCGCTAGGTGTGCCGAGCTGCTCGATCCGCCCACCGTTCATGATCACGATCCCGTCGGCCATGGTCATGGCCTCTTCCTGGTCGTGCGTGACGTGGACGAAGGTGATCCCGACGTCGGCCTGGATCCGCTTCAGCTCGAGCTGCATCTCCTTCCGCAGCTTGAGGTCGAGCGCGCCGAGCGGCTCGTCGAGGAGGAGCACGCGCGGCCGGTTCACGAGCGCGCGGGCGAGCGCGATCCGCTGCTGCTGGCCGCCCGAGAGCTGCCGGGGCTTGCGCCGCTCGAGGCCGGCGAGGCCGACGAGCTCGAGCGACTCTCCGACCCGCCTTCGCAGATCGCCGCCCTTCACGCCCCGGCGGCGGAGCCCGAAGGCCACGTTCTCGAAGATCGTGAGATGCGGGAAGAGCGCGTAGGACTGGAAGACTGTGTTCACGTCGCGCTTGTACGGCGGCAGCGGCGCCACGTCGACACCGCCGAGCTCGATCCGTCCCTCGGTCGGCTCTTCGAAGCCGCCGATCATCCGCAACGTCGTCGTCTTGCCGCAGCCGGACGGGCCGAGCAGCGCGAAGAACTTGCCGCGGTCGATGTCGAGCGAGATCCCGTCCACGGCGACGACGTCGTCGAACCGCTTCGTCAGCCCGATCAGCCGGATGTCGTACTCGGTCGCCGCAGGGGCTTCGGGAGGCACTGCCGCCTCTACTGTCAACTCACCTTCTCCCATGCCTCGGCGAGCACTTCGCCCAGGATCCCGGTCATCTCGTCGAACTCTGCCTGATTTGCGACGAGCGGGGGTGAAATCTGCACGACCGGGTCGCCGCGGTCGTCGGCCCGGCAGATGAGGCCCCTCTCGAACAGCCGAGGTGACAGGAAGCCGCGCAGCAGCGTCTCGCACTCCTCGTCGGAGAAGCTCTCGCGCGTCTCCTTGTCCTTGACGAGCTCGAGCGCGTAGAAGTAGCCCGTTCCGCGCAGGTCGCCGACGATCGGCAGGTCGAGCAGCTGGCCGAGCGTGTTCCGGAAGGCGTCCTCGTTGCCGAGCACGTGCTCCATGATCCGCTCCCGCTTCATGATCTCGATGTTCTTCAGCGCGATCGCGCTCATCACAGGGTGACCGCCGAACGTGATCCCGTGCGTGTACATCGAGGAGGCCTCGAGGAACGGCTCCATCACGCGGTCGGTCGCAACGACGGCGCCGATTGCGGCGTACGAGGAGGACAGCCCCTTGGCGCAGGTGACGATGTCCGGCCGGATGTCGTAGCGCTCGGACGCGAACCAGTGCCCGACCCGCCCGAAGGCGGTGATGACCTCGTCGGCCGAGAGAAGGATGTCGTACCGGTCGCAGAGCTCGCGCACGCCGCGCCAGTAGCCGGCCGGCGCGATGAAGGAGCCGCCCGCGTTCTGGATCGGCTCCATGTGGACGAGACAGATCGTCTCGGGCCCCATCTCCAGGATGGTGCGCTCGAGCTCCTCGAGTAGGAAGGCCGTGAACTCCTCCTCCGTCTCGTCCAGCGGGCGGTGGTAGCGGTTCGTGTTGCTCACGTGCCGCACCTCGGGGACGAGCGGCTTGAAGGGCTCGCGCAGCGGCTCGACGCCGTTGAGCGAGAGAGCGCCGAACGTGGTGCCGTGGTAGGCGATCTCGCGGGCGATCGCCTTGTACTTCTGGCCCGGCTCGATTCCGTCACGGGCGGAGAAGTACTGGCGCGCGAGCTTCCACGCCGACTCGACCGCCTCCGACCCGCCCGAGCAGAAGAAGACGCGGTTGAGGTCGCCGGGGGCGAGCGACGCGACCTCGGCCGCGAGCTCGATCGCGCGTGGGTGCGCGTACGTCCAGTTCGTGTAGAAGGGCAGCTCGCGCATCTGCTCGAGCGCCGCCTGGCCGATCTCCTCCCCGAAGCCGTAGCCGAGGTTGACCGAGAAGAGACCGGCGAGCGCGTCGAGGTAGCGCTTCCCGTGGACGTCCTCGACATAGCACCCGTCACCGCGCACGATGATCGGCGGCTCGGCACCGCTCATGTTCGTGAAGTGGAGCCAGAGGTGATCGCCCGCCAACTGCCGGAGCTCTTCCGCCGACGTCGCGCCTTGAGTGATGCTCATCTCGTGGTGTCCTCCTTGGGCATTCCGCTCCCCCAGTCGTAGAGCTGCTTCCACATCTCCAGGTATACGAATGTCTCGGTCGAGACGACGTCCGGCAGCGCGCGCAGCCGGCTGGTCAGCTCGAGCAGATGCCGCCGGTCGGCGGCGACGAGCTCGACGACGAGGTCGAACTGCCCTGCCGTGGCGATGACGTAGTCCGCCTCGGGCCAGCGCGCGATCGTGTCGGCCGCGCTCTCGGGCGAGCCGGACGTCTTGACGCCGACGAGCGCCTGCTCGTACCCGAGCCCGAGCGGGTTCGTGACGCCGACGACCTGGAGGATCCCCTCCGCGGTCAGTCGCCCGTAGCGCGCACGGACCGTCGCCTCCGAGACGCCCAGGCGCGACGCGATCGAGCGGAACGACTCGCGTCCGTTCGCCTGCAGCGCCTCGATGATGCTCCGGTCGAGCTCGTCCGTCCGGCGGGCCGGTGCGACCGGGCCGCGCTCCGAGCCGCTGGTGGGAATCCGGAGCGGCTGGACGTCGTCGCTGCGCATCGCGCACGATTCCTACCACTCTGCCGCGCATTTCGCCAACTGAACCGCGCAAAAGTGCTGCTTCGCGCGGGGGTTGACGAGCGGCTGCCCTACACCTACGCTGCCTTCGTCCGTTTTCCCGGCGAGAGGAGGATCGAACGATGAAGCCTGTGTTTGCCGCCTCCGCGGTCTTCCTGACCTAGCGCCGGACGCTCCTTTGCGGGGACGCGTGCGGCGTCCCATCTCGTGTGAAGGAGCTTTGCGTTGCCTGGATTCGATCTATGGGAGCTCGGCTGGAACGACGAGCTCGCCGAAAACCTGGAGCCCGGCCTCGTGCCGGGCCGCGTCGCGGCAGTCCACCGCGGCGCCTTCGACGTCTGGACGGAGGCCGGCGCGGTCCGCTCCCGCCTGCCCGGACGTCTGATGCACGACGGCCTCGACGTCGCCGCCGGCGACTGGGTCGGCCTCGGGGACGGACTCGTCCGCGCCGTCCTGGCGCGCCGCAGCGCCATCGTTCGCAATGCCGCCTCCAACCAGCACCGGCTGACACACGGACAGACGCTCGCTGCCAACGTCGACGTCGCGTTCGTCGTCTCGTCAATCGGGCCGGATCTCGAGCCGCGGCGCATCGAGCGCTACCTCGTCACGATCTGGGAGAGCGGCGCCTCCCCCGAGATCGTGCTGACGAAAGCCGACCGACTCGAGGATCCGTGGCCGATGGTCGCGGAGGTCGAGGCCGTTGCGCTCGGCGTCCCGGTGCACGTGGTGTCGGCGCTGACCGGCCAGGGCTGCGACGCGCTTCGTGCGCGGATTCCCGCAGCCGCAACCGCCGTCCTGCTCGGCTCGTCCGGCGTCGGCAAGTCGACGCTCGTGAACCGCTGGCTCGACGAGGAGGTCATGGCGACGAAGGAGACGCGCGAGGACGACGACGAGGGCCGTCACACAACGACGCATCGCCAGCTGCTCGTTCTCCCGGGCGGCGGGCTCGTGATCGACACGCCCGGACTGCGAGAGCTGCAGCTCTGGGACGCCGGCTCCGCCGCGCTCGACGCCACGTTCGCGGACGTGGAGGAGCTTGCGGCCGAGTGCCGGTTCGGCGACTGCACGCACATGCACGAACCGGGGTGCGCCGTCCTCGCCGCGGTCGAGACCGGGAAGCTTCCGCGCAAGCGCCTCGACAGCTGGCGGAAGCTGCAGCGCGAGCTGCGCGCGATCGCGATGCGCCACGACGCGGTGCTGCGAAAGGAGGAGCTCCGAAAGTGGAAGCTGCGCACGCGCGAGAGTCGCGCGCGGACGCGGCTGCGCTGAGCTACATCTTCATGCCGGGACAGCCGCCGCCCAGCTTGACGAACATTCCGCCGAGCTTGAGCGGACAGGTGCCCGCGACGTAGCCGCCGATCCGCTTGGTCAGCCAGGCGTGTGCGTACCTCGTCCGGACCAGCGGGAGCGCGCCCTGTGCGTGGTGGAGGTTCGTCATCGCGTCGAAGACGAGCGTCGCCCGCAGACCGGCGACCGTGCGGCCCGGCGTGCTGCTCGCGATGGCGGCGAGCGGGTGATCCGGCGTGAGCTCGCGCTTCAACTGCGAAAGAGGGATCCCGAGGTAGATCGACGACGCCTTGAGCAGGCTCTTGCCGGCCACATGCGCGACGGGAGCCGTCTTCACCGCCGCGTGGCTGCGGGCGGCGAGCGCGCCGCCGGTCGCTCCGCCGGCCACGAGGAGCACCGACACGCCGATGAGCAGCTTGCGCTTGAGGCTCACGCCGCAAAGTATGACTAGTCGGCACGAGCTGCGCCATTAAATCGACCGAAAGCTGGATCGCCTACGTCGGCGAGAGCGGCTCACACGGCGCGTCGCTACCAGCTCTAGTGAGCCGAGGGAACGGAGCGAACAGCCGCGTCATCGCCCACGCCTGCGGCGAGTGCGCGATCATCAACGACGAGCCGAGCTGGCAGCCGCTACGGGGCTGACCGCTACGGCTTCGGCGCGGCGGCTGCGATCTCGGGAGGGGCGTCCGCGTGCTTCGTCGCGAAGTTGTCGGCGAACATCTGCGCGAGCTCGCGCGCCTTCCGGTCGTAGGCCTCCGGATCGGCCCACGTGGAGCGCGGATCGAGCAGCGACTCGTCGACGGCCGGCGCGGTCACCGGCACCTCGAACCCGAAGACGGGATCCGTCCGGAACTCCACGCCGCCGAGCTCGCCCGAGAGCACCGCGGCGAGCAGCGCGCGCGTGGCCTGGATCGGCATCCGGTGGCCCTCGCCGAACGGGCCGCCCGTCCAGCCGGTGTTGATCAGCCAGACCGTCGCGCCGTGCCGGTCGAGCTTCTCCCCGAGCAGCTTCGCGTAGACCGTCGGCGGCTGCGGCCAGAACGGAGCGCCGAAGCACGTCGAGAACGTGGGCTGCGGCTCCGTCACGCCGAGCTCCGTGCCGGCGAGCTTCGACGTGTAGCCCGAGAGGAAGAAGAAGAGCCCCTGCTCGCGGCCGAGGCGCGCGATCGGCGGCAGGATCCCGAAGGCGTCGGCCGCGAGGAGGATCACCGAGCGCGGGTGGCCGGCGCGCTTCGCCGGCAGTGCGTTCGCGATCCGCTCGAGCTTGTAGGCCGCGCGATTGTTCTCGGTCTTCGAGTCGTCCTCGAGATCGAGCACGCCGCGCTCGTCCACGGCGACGTTCTCGAGCACGGTGCCGAAGCTGTGCACCGCGTTCCAGATCTCGGGCTCGGCCTCGGCCGAGAGGCGGATCGTCTTCGCGTAGCAGCCGCCCTCGAAGTTGAAGACGCCTTCGTTGCCCCAGCCGTGCTCGTCGTCGCCGATCAGCAGGCGCGCCGGGTCTGCGGAGAGCGTCGTCTTCCCGGTTCCCGAGAGGCCGAAGAAGACGGCCACGTCCTGGAGGTCCTGCGAGACGTTCGCCGAGCAGTGCATCGGCAGGACGCCCTCGAGCGGCAGCCGGTCGTTCATCAGCGTGAAGACCGACTTCTTGATCTCGCCGCCGTAGAAGGTTCCGCCGATCAGGATCTCGCCGCGCGACGGGTGGAGACAGACGAAGACGCCGGTGCGAGTGCCGTCCCGCTCGGGGTCGGCCTCGACCTCCGGCTCGTGGAGGACGAGCACGTCCGGCTCGAAGCCGGCAAGCTCCGCGTCGGTCGGCTCGATGAACATCGTCTTCGCGAAGAGCGCGTGGTACGGGTGCGTCGTGAGGACGCGCACCGCGCACCGGTGGTTGGCGTCGGCGCCGCAGAAGGCGTCGATCACGTAGACGTCGCGCGCCTCGAGGTGCGCGACGACCTTGCCGCGGAGACCGTCGAAGTGCTCCTCGGAGATCTCGGCGTTGGTCTCGCTCCACCAGATGCGGTCCTCGGAACCCGGCTCGCGGACGACGAACTTGTCCTTCGGCGAGCGGCCGGTGAAGCGGCCGGTGTCGACGACGAGCGGCCCGTCCTCGGCAAGGACTCCTTCGCCGCGGTCGAGCGCGGCCGTGTACAGCTGCGACGTCGTCGGGTTGCGGAGGACGCGTCCCCCGACGCGCAGTCCGTGGACGGCGAGGCTGTCCTCCGGCCGGTCGGTGATCGTCAACGCGCTCCTCCTCGTCGGTGGCGGTTCCGGTTTCGATGGTAGTCGTCGGCGCCCGGCCGCTGCTTCCGTCTACCCGGAGGGCTGGGGCGCTATACCGGGCCTTGGAACGCGATCGAAGACGCTCAGCCACGCATCGCGCTCCTGGACGCCGGTCTCCCCTGGGATGTCGCGCCACGTCTGCGCCGCAACCTCATACGCGCCCGCGCCGAACTCCGGTCGCGCGGCCACCGGCTGGAGCACGATCCCTTCCGGAGGCGGTGACGGCTCAGCGGCCGGCGCGTCCGCGAGCTCGAGCGCCAGCCCACCCTCGCGCATGCTTCCACGCATCACGGACGCCGATGTAGCCGTAGGCGAGGTCGGGCGGCGATCCCTGAGGACGCAGATGTCCACGCCCGCAGCCTATGGAGAGGCTCGCGGCGAGGG
>JAICZB010000288.1 GCA_025933895.1 Thermoleophilia bacterium | reverse complement strand
TCGACGCGCGCAACCTGGAACGACGCACCGTCGAGACGCTCGGCGAGCCCGCGCGCCGCCTCCTCGTCGAGCGCGCGCGCCTCGCCGCGGAGCTTGCCGTCGGGGCCGAAGTCGCGACCCTGGGCGACGCGCTGCCCGTCGCGCGAGACGAGCCGCGCCTCGAAGCTGTCCGGATCGAAGATCGCGAGCAGGTCCCACCACTCGGCGGCCCGGAAGGCCATCCGCTCGCGCTCCCGCTCGACGACCAGGCGCGTCGCGACCGACTGGACACGGCCCGCCGAGAGCCCGCGCATGACCTTCTTCCAGAGGACCGGCGAGACCTCATAGCCGTAGAGCCGGTCGAGGATGCGCCGTGACTCCTGCGCGTCGACGAGCCGCTCGTCGACGTCCCGGGTCTCGTCGAGTGCGCGCTCGATCGCGTCGCGGGTGATCTCGTGGAAGACCATCCGCCGCGCCGGCACCTTTGGCTTCAGCACCTCGAGCAGATGCCATGCGATCGCCTCGCCTTCGCGGTCCTCGTCCGTCGCGAGCAGGAGCTCGTCGGCGCCGGCAAGCTGCTTCCGGAGCTGCGCGACCGTCTTCTTCTTGTCGGGGTCGACGACGTAGAGCGGCTCGAATCCGTGCTCTACGTTGACGCCGAGCCGCGCCCACGACTCGCCCTTGTACTTCTCGGGGATCTCGGCTGCGCTGTCGGGCAGGTCGCGAATGTGGCCCACGGACGACTCCACGACGAAGTCCGGGCCGAGGTAGCCGGCGATCGTGCGCGCCTTTGCAGGCGACTCGACGATGACGAGACGCTTCGGCACGGGCGGTCACGATAGCCAGCGCTGCGGCCCGCGATACTCCAGCCGTGCGCGCGCCGCTCGTCTACCACGCGATCGCCCTGCTGAGCTGGCCCCTTATCCATGGGCCTTTCCGGCTGCGAGCCCAGGGGCGGGAGAACCTGCCTGCGGGCGGCGGCTACGTTCTCGCTTGCAACCACGTCTCGAACCTGGACCCGTGGCCCCTCGGGCTGCCGCTGTGGCCCCGGCGCTGGCTGCGCTTCATGGCGAAGGCGGAGCTCTTCTGGTGGCCGGCGAAGTACGTGCTCGATGGGGCAGGCGCGTTTCCCGTGCACCGCGGGCTCGGAGATCGCGCGGCGATCGAGACGGCCGTCCAGCTCGTCCAGGAGGGAAACGTCGTCGTGATGTTCCCGGAGGGGACGCGCCGCCGGAAGGGAGTCGCGAAGAGGCACGTCGCGAGGCCGCGCACCGGCGCCGCACGGATCGCGCTCGAGGCCGGCGTGCCGCTCGTCCCGGCTGCCGTTTCCGGCACCGACCGGCTGCTCACGCTCGGCCCGCTGCGCATCGCCTACGGGGCACCCGTCGAGATCGACGACCTGCGGGCGGGCGACGACATCCGGCACTCGTCCCAGGAGGCGACCGAGCGGCTGATGACGCGCATCGGCGAGCTTGAGGCCACGTTGTGAGCGTGCTGCTTGCGATCGATGGGGATTCCTTCGCGCATCGGGCTTACCACGCGCTGCCGAAGACGATCCGGCTCAACGCGGTCGTCGGCTTCACGAACATGCTCGTGCGCCTGTGGCAGGCGGAGCGCCCGGACTCCGTTCTCGTCGCCTGGGACACGCTTTCGACGCCGACCTACCGACACGAGGCCTTCGAGGCGTACCAATCGGGGCGGGTCTTCGAGGACTCGATCCTCGAGCAGCTCGACATCCTTCCCGAGGTCGTGGCCGCGTTCGACTTTCTCGTCGCGAAGGCGCCGGGCTACGAGGCCGACGATTTCCTCGCAGCGGCCGCGCGGGAGTGGCCGGGGGACGTGCTCGTCGCGACGTCCGACCGTGACGCCTTCCAGCTCGCCAGCGACCGCGTGACGATCCTCCAACCGACGCGCGGCGTGAGCGAGCTCGCGCGCATCGGCCCCGCAGAGGTACGCGAGCGCTACGGCGTGGAGCCGGAGCAGGTGCCGGACCTGATCGCGCTGCGCGGCGACCCGTCCGACAAGCTGCCCGGCGCGCGCGGCGTGGGGCCGAAGAAGGCCGCCGCGCTGCTCGTGGATTACGGCTCTCTCGAGGCGGCACTCGGCGAGGGACGGTTCGCCGCGGAGGCGGAGGACTTGAGGCTCTTCCGGCGAATCGCCACCATGGACGCCTCCGCCCCCCTTCCTCCCCTCGCAGAAACATCCCCGGCGTGGGCGGAGGCGTCTTCTTTCCTCGAACAGCTCGGGCTCGGCGGGGTGGCCGAGCGCGTCGGGGCGCTATCGACGTCCTGACGCATCCCGCGCTCGCGCGGCTGCACCCGACGGGCGGGCATCCGGAGCGTCCTGAGCGGCTCGCGGTGCTCCTCGCCCACCAGCACATCTGCAGCGAAGGCCGCGCTGCGAGGGTCGAGGAGCTGCAGCTGTGCCACACCGAGGAGCACGTCGAGCTCGTCCGCGCCGTCGAAGACGCG
>JAICZB010000169.1 GCA_025933895.1 Thermoleophilia bacterium | reverse complement strand
CCGTTCCCCTTCGCGATCGGATAGTCCGCCGGGTTCGTGCTGCCGCCCGTGGTCACGATGTGGACCACGATCTGGCGGAACTGCAGCGGAATCCCGAGCTTGACGAGCTTCTCGGTGAGTCCGCTCGTGAGCTGCGCGTTGACGACCGCGCCGAGCACGGCCACGCCGAAGACGCCGCCGAGCTCCCGGCTCGTGTTCACGGTGGAGGCGGCCATGCCCGACTGCTCCTGCGGGACGAGCCCGAGCACCGCGGCGGTCATCGTGACGAGCGCGATGCCGAAGCCCAGCCCGGCGATGGCGAGCGGCCACGTGAGCGCCGCGACGCTCGTCGTGGCCGTGAGCTTCCAGTCGACGAGGAAGAGCCCCAGTCCGGCGAGCCCGCAGCCGAGCACCATCGGCACCCGCGGCCCGACGCGTGCGGTCCAGCGGCCGGCGATCGGGCCGGCGACGATCATCGCCGCAGCGAGCGAGGTGAACACGAGCGCGATCTGGAAGCCCGAGAAGTTCGTGATCAGCTGCAGGTAGAGCGCGGTGAAGAAGAAGACGGAGAAGACCGAGAGGTTGGTGGCGAAGGCGACGACGTTCGCCGCGGCGAAGGTCGGGTCACGGAGGAACTCCAGCTTCAGCACCGGGTCCGGCACATGGCGCTCGACGAGGACGAACACGACGGTGAGCGCCGCGGCGGCGGCGAAGAGAAGGACGATCCACCACGTCCCATAGCCGCGGTTCTCGCCTTCGATGACGGCGAACGTCGCGGCGAGGATCGCGCCGGCGCCGGCGGCGAGACCCGGCACGTCCAGCTTCCGTCCTTCCGGATCGCGGCTCTCGGTGAGCGTGACCGCGGCGACTGCGAGCGCTACGGCGCCGAAGCCGAGGCCGAACCAGAAGATCCAGCGCCAGCCGGGTCCTCCGACGAACACCCCGCCGAGAACCGGGCCGAGCGCGAGCGCGAGACCGGAGACCGCGGCCCAGACGCCGAGCGCGACCGCCCGCTTCTCGCGCTCGGGGTAGATGTGGCGGATGAGCGAGAGCGTGCCCGGCTCGGAGGCCGCGGCGCCGACCCCCATCACGATCCGCCCCGCGATCAGAACACCGGTGCTCTGAGCGACCGCGGCGACGATCGAGCCCGCACAGAAGACGGCGACGCCGGCGAGCATCACCCGCTTCCGGCCGAGCAGGTCGCCCAGCGTGCCGCCCGTGAGCATGAGCGCGGCGAACGCGAGCATGTAGCCGTCGACGATCCACTGCAGTCCGGTGACGCTGGAGCTCAGAGACGTCTGGACGTCGGCGAGCGCGACGCTGACGATCGTGTTGTCGAGGAAGGTGAGGAAGAGGATCGCGCAGACGGCCCCGAGCGCCGCATCGCGGGCATGACGCTGCCGGAACAGCGCGAGTGAGCTCACACGGAGGAAGTTACGACTTGCAGGCGGACGGAGTGGTGCCGCCGAGCGAGACGAGCTTGCAGAGGCTCGGGAATCCCACCTTCCAGACGCCGCCCTGACGCACGGCGGTGCCGGTCTGCTTCGGCAGCGAGGAGCCCGCGAACTTGACCTGGTAGGCGACCTTCGCCTTGTTCTGTCCCTGCAGCGTCACCGAGGAGACCGTCGCGCTCACGTTCTTCGCGAGCGGGTTCTTCGCGAACAACGCGATCACGGGCCTGAACTGCGAGCCGTTCTGGAGCAGCGCGACCCGGTCGGAGAGCGATGTCTTCCCCGAGAAGAACTTCTCGTAGGCGCTCTTGATCTGCGCCTTCTCGGCCGCCGGACTGACCGACGGCCTGGTGATCGTCGTGGAGCCGACGAGTGTCGACACGGCCTTCTTCTTCGAGCTGCCGCAGGCCGCGAGACCGACGGCGACGAGAACCAGGGTCAGGACGATCGGGAGTCGTCTCACCGCGGTAAGCCTAGACCTCCTGCAGCGAGCGCAGTCCTGGACCGACATAGCGCGCGGACGGGCGGAAGAGTCGGCCGGTGCGCTTCTGCTCGAGGATGTGTGCCGACCAGCCGGCGACACGCGAGCACGCGAACATCGCGGGGGCCAGCGGCGGCGGCACCTCGGCGATGTCGAGGACGAGCGCGGAGTAGTACTCGACGTTGGTCTTGAGCGGCCGGTCGGGCTTGCGCCGCTCGAGCTCGGCCAGCGCCGCCGCCTCGAGCCGCTCGGCGACCTCGATTTGCGGCGAACCGAGCTCTCGCGCCGTCTGCTTGAGGATCCGCGAACGCGGGTCCTCGGCGCGGTAGACGCGGTGACCGAAGCCCATGATCCGCATGCCCGCGTCAAGGGTGTCGCTGACCCATTTCTCCGGGTCGCCCATCGCCGAGACCTCCTCGAGCATCGGCTTGACGTAGGCGGGCGCGCCGCCGTGCAGCGGGCCGGATAGAGCGCCGACCGCGGCAGAGAGCGCCGCCGCGCAGTCCGCCCCCGTCGAGGCAACCACGCGCGCAGTGAAGGTGGAGGCATTCAATCCGTGCTCAGCCGTACAGATCCAGTAGGTGTCGATCGCCTTGACCGCTTTGGGCTCGGCGTGGCCACGCCACTGCAGCAGGAACCGCTCCGCCGCCGTCCGGCCTTGCTCGACCGTCTCGCCGGAAACCTCATCCTCGTGCCCATCGGCGAGCCGGGCCGAGCGGGCGACGATCGACATCATCTGGCCGGAGACGCGGCCGAGGTCCTCGCGCGCCTGGTCGTCGGAGATCTCGTTGAGCTTGCCGAGCCCCCACAGGCCGGACAGCCGCGCCGTCTGCGCCTGCAGGTCGGCCGGCGCTCGGCCGGTGATGCCCACCGGGTCGAAGGACTCGGGGAGCGGCATACGGGAATGGATGTCGTCGTCGACGAGAAGACCCCAGATGTTCTCGTACGGGTACTCACCGATCAGCGGCTCGACGTCGACGCCCCGGTAGCGCAGCGTCCCGCCTTCACGATCGGGCTCCATGATCTCCGTCTCGGCCGCGACGATGCCCTCGAGGCCCGGCTTGAAGTCGTTGCTGCTCATACGTTGATCTCCTCCAGCTCGATCTCCTGACCGGCACCGCGTTCGCGCGCGGCCGCGAGGACGAGCGCCGCGGCGGCGAGATCCTGGACGGCGACGCCGACCGACTTGTACAGCGTGATCTGCTCTCCCGAGCGTCGCCCGACCGCCGTGCCGGCGATGACCTCGCCGAGCTCGACGACGCCGTCGCGGCCGCGCGGATCGAGCTCCGGCGCGCCTGCGGGAAGCGGCGCAAACGCCGAGTCGCGCTGCTCGACGACGACGAGATCCGCCCGCTCGACGATCGCGGGATCGAGCTCGGAGCCGCCGCCCCCGTAGCCGACGGAGCTGACGTGGACGCCCGGGCTGAGCCACTCGAAGCGGACGACCGGCTCGGGCGAGGCGGTGGTCGCGTGGACGACGTCCGCGCCGCGCACCGCGTCCTCGAACTCGCCGCGCCCGGCGACGCGCACCTCCGCGAAGTCGCGCGCGCGAGGGAACATCTCCTGTGCCGAGCGGGACTGCACGCCGGTGCCGAGGATCGCGAGCACGCGCGCGTCGGGCCGCGCCAGCAGTCGCGTCGCAAGCGCTGCCGCAGCGGCCGTGCGCATCGCGGTGATGTACGTCCCGTCCATGAGCGCGACCGGCGTGCCCGTCTCGGGGTCGAAGAGCGTGATCGTCGCCTGGTGCGTCGGGCGGTCGCGGTTCTCGGGGAACAGCGTCACGAGCTTGCAGCCGAGGCCGGCGGAGGGCGCGTAGCCCAGCATCGCGCCGAGGATGCCGCCGTTTCCGGAGCGGGAGCCGACGCGCGGCACGAGCGACGCCTTTCCCGAGGACAGCTCCGCGTGCGCGGCGGCGAGCGCGTCGAGGAGCGCGTCGAGGTCGAGCAACTCCTCCACTTCGCTGCGGCTCAAGACGAGCATCACGCTGGACGGTACTCCGCACCGTCGGCCCTCCGCGGCGCCTCGCGCACGAGCACGTCGAACTCTCCGGCCCGGCCGACGACGCCGAACCCGTGTGCCTCCGCGACGCGACGCGAGCGATCGTTCCAGCGGAGGATCGACATGCGGAGCCGCGCGGACGGATCGGCCTCGGCTGCACGAGCGAGGACGGCTCCGACGAACTCCCGCCCGAGCCCCCGTCCGATCAGGTCGGGCCGCATCCCGTAGCCGACGTCGACCGTCCCGGGCTCCTCCTCGACGCCGGGAACCCGCGCCTCGGCACCTGTGCAGCCGTAGCCGACGAGCCCGCCGTCGTCGTCGTCCACCGCGAAGAAGCCGAGATCCCGCCCGAGCGCTCCCTCGACGTCGTAGTTCGCGTACGGCTCCGGATAGCGCCAGCCGAGAGGCCGCTCGGCCTCCTCGACGGTCAGCTCCCGCGCGCGCACCGCCCGCTTCAGCCGAGCAGCGTCAGCGTCCAGTCGGGGCGGTGCTGCGCGTCGAGCGAGAAGAGGAGGATGCGCTGCCACTGGCCGAGGCAGAGCGCCCCGTCGGTGAACGGCACCTGCTCCGAGCGCGGGCCGAGCAGGAACGCGAGCAGACGCTCGCGCGAGCGGAGCTTCCCGGGCACGACGCGCTCGAGCAGCGACTCGAGATCCTCGAAGAAGCCCGTCTCGCGCTCCTGCACCCGCACGAGCGAGAGCGTGCTCGCGGTGTGGAGGTACGCGATCCCCGAGTCCACGCCGGATTCGGCGACCCCGCGGGAGACGTCGTTCGTGATGTCCATCACCGACAGCGACGGGAGAGCCGCGGCGATCGAGTAGGGGACTTCGACGCTCGTCATGCCTGTGCGACCTCCTTGGGCAGCCTGAAGTGGACGTCCTCCTTCGCGACCTCGATCTCCTCCGGGAGCGCATAACCAACCTCCGCGAGCCGCGCCGCTGTCGCCCGCACGAGCTCCTCGGGCGTCGAGGCGCCTGCGGTGAGCCCGATCGTCTCGTGACCGTCGAGGAGCGCGGGATCGAGCCCGCTCTCGCCGTCCACGAGCGTCGCCTGCGCGCCGGCGGCCTGCGCGACCTCGACGAGGCGCTGCGCGTTCGAGCTCGTCTCGGAGCCGATCACCAGCACGAGCGTCGCTCCCTGCGAGACCATCGCCTTGACCGCGTCCTGGCGGTTCTGCGTCGCGTAGCAGATGTCGTCGGCGTGCGGGCGGCGCAGCGTGCCGAGGTGATCCTCGAGCGCGTCCACGATCGGGGCGACGTCGTCGAGGGACAGCGTCGTCTGCGTGATCACGGCGACGGGCTTCTCGGTGTCGAGCTCCTGCGCCTGCTCCGGAGACTCGATCACGACTGTGGAGTCCGGCCGCTCGCCGAGCGTCCCGATCACCTCGACGTGGTTCTTGTGGCCGACGAGCGCGACCAGGTGGCCGCTGTCGGCGTAGCGGCGCGCCTCGGCATGCACCTTGTTCACGAGCGGGCACGTCGCGTCGACGACCCGCAGCCCGCGCTGCTGCGCGTTCTCCTTCACCGCCGGCGCGACGCCGTGGGCCGAGAGGACGCAGATCTCGCCCTCCGGAATCTCGCCCTCGTCCTCGACGAACACGGCGCCGAGCTTCTCGAGCCGGCGCACGACGTGCTCGTTGTGGACGATCTGGTGGCGGACGTAGACCGGCGGCCCGTACTGCTCGAGCAGCCGCTCGACGATCTCGATCGCGCGGTCGACGCCGGCGCAGAACGAGCGCGGCGCCGCGAGGAGGACGCGGCCGTTCACGCAGTCACCGCCTGTTCGAGGGCGCGAAGCGCCGTCAGGGCGCCGCGCATCGAGCGGAGCGCGTCCCCTCGGCGGGTCGCGATCCAGCGGAGGAGGCCGGCGACGTTCGTGCGCCCGTCCGCGTGCACGGTCCGGTCCACTCCCTCGACGGCGCTGCCCGCGTCGTCCGAGACCGCGCGGAGGACGCCGGCGAGCCGGCCGCTGCGCGCGAGGACGCCGCTCTCCATGTCGACGGCGTCGGCGCCGCTCGCCTCGCGGAGGCGCGCGCGCTCGGTCTGGTCGTG
>JAICZB010000107.1 GCA_025933895.1 Thermoleophilia bacterium | reverse complement strand
TGGTGCAGCCCGTAGATGCGGCGCAGCTCCGGGATCGGCCGCTCGTGGTCGTCGACACGCAGGTCGACGAGGATGTCCGACAGGCCGGCGTAGCCGCCGTTGCGTTGCACGACGAGGACGGAGGCAGACTGCTGGCCGCGCCGGTCGCCTCCCGCGGCCTGCGCCGCCACGAGGCACTCGAGCAGCCGCTGCACGAGCGACAGATGCGTGTTCTCCTCGAAGGTTCTCGCCAGCGCTGCCACCGTCTCCTCGCCGACGAGGATGTTGCCCTGCGCGGCGTAGCCCGGTCCGGTGCGGCCCCCCGCCCAGTCGTTGCAGCCCGGGCCGGTGAAGCTCGCGCTGCCGCCCTGTGCGTCGACGACGCCGAGCTGGCGCTCGTCGCGTCCCTCGTCCTCCGAGGTGAGGCGCTCGACGACCTCGGTCGCGCTCAGGCCCTCGCGCAGGAGCGCGAGCCCGTTCGGGCCGTAGCTCGGGTTCGCGTACGCCTGCGTCGCGACTGCTCCGGCGTCCGGCTCGGCCCATGGGACGACCGAGCCGACCGCGAGGAATTTGGACTGGACCGCGACGCCCCACTGCTTCGCCTCGAGGTCGCAGCCGACGATCGAGTACGTCGCGACGATTGGCTCAGCCATAGGTGAGCTCCGTCAGGTCCAGCTCGAGCAGGTCGCGCCGCTCCTCGGGCACGAGCACCGCCGCCACCTCGGGCCGCGCGAGCGCCGCGCGCACCTCCTCCGCCGACGCGGCGCGCACGACGACGGGACGGCCGGCCTCGAACGCCTCCACGATCGCCTCCAGGTCGGCGACGCTGTCGACGACGAGCGCCTCCTCCACCGGCACGGCGGGATCCCCCTCGACCGCGAGCTCCGGCACGCGCCGGCCGCTCCCGCCCCACCAGCGCTCCCTCATAGAGACACGGAGTCCCCGGGCTCGATCTCGTCCACCGCGACGTCCGGCGCGAGCTCCTTCAGCGCCTGAGGCGTGCCGGTCAGCGCAGGGAAGGTCCCCCAGTGGCACGGCACGCAGCGCTTCGTGCCGAGCAGCTCGAGCGCGACGGCCGCTTCGCGCGGGCCCATCGTGTAGTGGTCGCCGATCGGGAGGATCGCGACGTCCGGCGAGTAGATGCGGCCGATCAGCTGCATGTCCCCGAAGACGCACGTGTCGCCGGCGAAGTAGAGCTTCGTCCCGTTCTCGACCTCGGCGACGATCCCGCACGGCTCCCCCATGTACTCGCCGTCGTTGTTCGAGCTGGAGTGGTGCGCGTTGGTGAGCGTGAACTTGACGCCGGCCGCCTCGGCGGTGCCGCCCTTGTTCGGGTCGAGGACGTTCTCCACGCCCTTCTTGCCTCCCAGCCAGTCCGCGAGCTCGACCGGCGCGACGACGGTGCAGCCGTGCTTCTTCGCGAGCTCGACGGTGTCGCCGACATGGTCGCCGTGCCCGTGCGTGAGCGCGATCACGTCGATCCTCTCGGGCTCGAGCTCGGACTCGGGACACTTCGGGTTCCCGTTCAGGAAGGGGTCGATGTAGACGCGCTTGCCGCCCGGCGTGTCGAACCGGAAAGACGCGTGGCCGAGCCAGGTCAGGGTGGTGTCGGGCATTCGTGCTCCTTGGACTGGGTCGCCGCGAGCCTACTGAGGAAGGACCATCCGATGCGACCGTGAACCTACTGGGAGTGGGTTCGCGGCTCCTGCCCCTGGTGCTCGCGACGGCCGCTCTCGCGGCCGGGGCCGGGGACCTCGGCGGGCTCGCTCTCTGGCTCGGACTTCTGACCGTTCCCGCCGCCGCAGCAGCGGCCTTCGTCGCTGCGAGCGATGCGCTCGTGGGACGTCCGGCGCGCCTGCGGGCGGTGACGAGCGGCGTCGCGCTCGCCCTCGTCGTGCTCGCGTCCGCAGCGCGAGAGAACGCCCCGACCGGAGCCGACCCGTCGCCGCTCGCTACGTGGGCGCTGGTGCTCGCGCTGCTCGCCTACGTCGCCCCGCTCGTCGTCTGGGTGCTCGAGCCGGTCGGTGTGCCGCGCAGGACGCGCCGGCAGCGCCGCCTCCGCCCTGCCGAGGTGGACGAGCTCCTCTCCCGCGCCGCCTAACGAGTGGCGGCACCCCGCGCGAAGCGGGGTGCCGCCACAAGAGCTTCCCTACGGAAGGTTGACCGGGAAGGCGACCGTTCGCCTTGTGGAGACGCCGCCGAGCACCGGGTCACCGGGCTTGCTCGCGCGGACGAAGACGGCCAGCAGGTGCTGCTTCCGGTGCCTCGCCGGGAAGCCGTGCCGCCGCTTCTCGACGACCGTGACGGTGCCGTCGGCGGCCGTCGTCCGGTCGGGGCCGGAGAACTGGTTGTACGGGATCGGGCTCGCGAAGACCGATGCTCCCTGCACCGGGCGGCCGCCGCACGCGGTGATCCGGAAGTGGAGCTGGATCTTGTGCGTCCCGAGCGTCACGAGATGCGGCGTGATCGTCGACTTCTCGACGCTGAGCCGCGCCGGCATCTTCAGATCGGCGATCTGGATCGTGCCGGTGCCCGCCGGGCAGCCGGTCACGGGTGCCCGCGGAACGACCGCGGTCGGCGCCGATGTGAACTGGGTCGTGCCGTCGGCGTTCGTCGCCGCGACCGCGACACGGAGGGTCGCTCCGGCCTCGGCCTCGGTGAGGTTGTAGGTGGAGCTCGTCGCGTCGTCGATCGTCGCGCAACTGTTGCCGCTCGCGTCGCACCGGCTCCAGGAGAATGAGATGCCGGTCGGGCTGCCGGTCCAGGTCCCCTGGGTCGCCGTCAGCTTCGAGCCGACCTGGAGCGAGCCGGAGATGCTCGGGGCCGTGGTGTCCGTCGGCGCAGTCGCCTTCGAGACGGCCGCGGACGGCGCCGAGGTGGCCTGGCCCGAGCCGTTGGCGTTCTTCGCCGTCACGGTGACGCGAAGCGTGTGTCCGACGTCGCCCGTCACGGGCTTGTACGAGGCCGCCGTTGCGCCTCCGATCGGGGAGCAGGAGCCTCCGCTCGCGTCGCACCGGCTCCACGCATAGGCAAACGAGGTCGGGCTTCCGCTCCAGGTCCCCTCGCTCACCGAGACCGTCTGACCCTCCTGTGCGGTCCCCGAGATCGTCGGGGTACCGCTGCTCACGGGTGCGTTGCCTGCCGCTCGTCCGCTACCCGGCTGGCCGAAGAGAGCGCCGATGGCCAGGGCTGCCACGGCGATCGCGCTTGTCGTCGCCAAGTTCCGTCGTGTCATGACCTCTCCTTCGTAATACGATAGATACGACTTTCCAGTCGTACCCATGGGAAGGTGAGGGCCCAGCGCAGGCCGGGGCGGTTTTGCAGAACCTTTTCACGCGATGCCGGTGACACCCTGCCGGGAGGGACAGGGTGCCACTACCGCTCGCTTCGACCCTTAGTGCGCGTGGGCGAAGCGGAACGCCACCACCCGGCTGGTGGACACACCGGCGGTAACCGGTTCGCCCTGCTTCCAGACGCGGACGAAGACCGCCAGGAGCCGCTGATGCCGGCTGGCCGGGAAACCGGCTCGCCGCGACTCCGTGAGCACGACGGTGCCGTTGGCGGCCGTCGTGCCCTGGCCCACCGTGAACTGGTTGTACGGAACCGCCGTCGCGAAGACGGATGCCCCCTGGACGGGGCGCCCGCCGCACGCCGTGATCTGGAAGTGGAGGTGGATCGTGTTCGTCGAGCGGCTCACGCGCGGCGCGACCGACGCGGCAGAGATGGAGAGTCGAGACGGCGGCGTCAGCGCGGCGATTCCAACCGTGCCACTACCGCCCGGGCACCCGCTCGGGGGCACGACCGCGGTGGCAGCCGAGGTCGCCGTGGTCGATCCGCTGCTGTTGCGGGCCGTCACGCTCACGCGGAGCGTGTGCCCGACGTCGTTGATCGTGGGCGTGTAGATCTTCCCGGTCGCCCCGCCGAGCGCGACGCAGGCGGCGCCGGTCGTGTCGCAGCGGTTCCAGGCGAAGTGGAACGACGTGGGACTCCCCTTCCACGTGCCTCGCGTGGCGACCAGCGTCACGCCCACCTCGGCTGTGCCTGAAATGGTGGGCAGGGTCTTCGGCTGAGGTCGAACGGTGCTTGCGGCCTGTCCGGCTCCCGGCTGTCCGAACACGGCGCCGAGCACCACGCCGGCTGCAACCGCGAGCAGGAGTCCGAGCCTCGTTCCCGTCAGATGGCGTCGTAGCATGGCCGGTCTCCTTAGGTCGTCGATTGCCCGGATTCGTACCTATTCCGGGGCCGTTCATAACCTGAACGGAAGGAGAACTTGCGGCGTCTTTGCAGAGCGCTTTCAGAGAGGTAACGCGCTCGCCGCGTGCCGCGCGAGATCGATCAGCGGCTGGACGGCGAAGAGCGAGCCGAACGAGACGACGAGCGCAGCTCCGACCGCGATGTGGAGCAGGCTCTCGGCGGCCGGTGCGCCGCCGCTCACGGCCACACCGCCGCCCGGCTGCACCTGGAGCTCCGCCGACGGCCGCATGTACATCGCGCGCACGATGCCGAGGTAGTAGTAGAGGCTGACGAGCGTCGCGAGCACGCCGACGATCACGAGCCAGATCCAGCCGTGCCGGTACGCCGCGGCGAAGACGTAGAACTTGCCGACGAAGCCGCCGCCGAGCGGCAGACCTGCGAAGCCGAACATGAAGAACCACATCGCGACGCCGAGGAACGGCCGTTCCCAGCCGAATCCGGCGAGGTTCTCGAGCGTCACCGGTACGCCGAGCTCGCGCTCCCGCGCGGCAACGATCGCGAACGAGCCGAAGGCCATCGCCGAGTACGGGATGAGGTAGTACATGAGCGCGCGGCCCCCGAGCGCGCTGCCGGCGCTGAGGCCGATCAGCATGAAGCCGGCGTGCGAGATCGAGGAGTAGGCGAGGATCCGTTTCACGTTCCTCTGCACGAGCGCCGCGAAGTTGCCGATTGCGAGCGAGGCGGTCGCGACGATGGCGAAGGCCCAGCCCCACAGGTGCTGGTTCGCCGGGAACGCGGTCGTCATCAACCGGAACGTGAGGAGCAGCGCCGCGACCTTCGTCGCCGACGACATCCAGGCGGTCACCGTCGTCGGCGCGCCCTCGTAGACGTCCGGCGTCCACATGTGGAACGGCGCGGCCGACATCTTGAAGCCGAGACCCGCCACGATGAGCGCGATTCCGACCACGACGAACGTGTCGCTCGTCAGGCTGTGCGTCGCGACGGCCGAGGCGATGCCGTGGAACGAGATCTTCCCGGTCGCGCCGTACACGAGCGCCGAGCCGAAGAGCAGCGTGCCGGCGCCGAACGAGCCGACGACGAGGTACTTCAGCCCGGCCTCGAGCGAGCCCCCAGCGACGCCGAAGGCGCCGCGGTCTTCTGGCCGCGCGTCGGCGGCTTCGCCGCCGACGCTTGCAGCCGCCGCGTCGTAGTCGATCGCGCACATCACGTAGAGCGCGATCGAGAACCACTCGAGGGAGAGGAAGAGCGTCATGAGGTTCGCCGCGCCGACGAAAAAAGCCATGCCGGCTGCCGAGGCGAGCAGGAGCGCGAAGAACTCCGCGACGTGGTCGTCGCGCCGGGTCGGATCGGAGCCGCGCCCCCAACCCGGCACATGCTCCACCGCGACGAGCGTCGTGGCGAGGCCGACGGCGCAGAGGATGATCTGGCCGAGCGCGGTCCAGCGGTCGCGGTAGAAGGCGCCGGAGACGATCGTGTGCCCGTGGGCGCTGTCGACGTAGAGCCAGATCGAGAGCACGATCCCGGCGGTGAAGCCGGCGCCGGCGATGCCCGCGGCGGCGAGCCGGCGGAGGGCACGCGGCACGAGCACGGCGCAGAGGAGCGCGACGAACGCGGTCCCGATGAGCGCGAAGACCGGGGAGAGGCCGAACCAGTCGATGTGCGGCGTGTGGAGCGTCACTTGAACTGGCTCCTCACGGCCGCGGCCGGGCTCTGTCCGAAGAACGAGTGGTGGCTGATTCCCGCCGGCCACGCGGAGAGCAGGAGCAGGCCGGCCACGAGCGGGACGACGAGCGCGAGCTCACCGGGCCGCAGGTCGAGCGCCTCCTCCGCGACCGTCGAGCCGCGCGCCTCGTGCAGTACGGCCGAGATCAACCGCAGCATGTACATCGCGGCGAGCACGATCGCGCCGGCGCCGATCGCCGACCACCACCAGGCGCGCTGGAAGACGCCGGCGAGGATGAGGAACTCGCCCGCGAACGAGGCGGAGCCGGGCACGGCGAGCGAGATGATCCCGACGGTCATCAGCAGCGTCGCGAGCGCGGGTCGTCCGCGCGCCATCCCGCCGAGCAGCCGGAAGTCAGAAACGGTCACGGGGACAGGTTCGAGGCTTTCGCCAACCGGCACCGGTGGACGCAAAGACAGGAACCTGTCCGCGTGGCCATATTCACTCGTCCGCCGCTCCACGGTGCCGGCGATGAGGAAGAGCGAGGTCGAGATCAGCCCGTGCGCGACCATCTGCAACACGGCGCCGTCGAAGCCGAGGTCGGTGCCGGCGAAGAGGCCGAGCGCGATCAGGCCCGACTGTGCGAGGGACGAGTACGAGACGACGTCGCGGAAGTTCGTCGAGCGGAACGCGAGCAGCGATCCGTAGACGAGCGCCGCCGCCGCGAGCGCGAGCACCGTCGTCCGGTAGAACGACGTCGGGTCGGGGAACTTCGCGATCGCGATCCGCAGCATCCCGTACAGGCCCGCCTTCGCGATCACACCCGAGAGCACGGCGCTCACCTCCGGCGGCGCCTCGCGGTACGCGTCGGGCAGCCAGCCGTGGAACGGAAACAGCGGCGCCTTGATGACGAACGCGAGCATGAAGCCGAGGAAGAGCCAGCGGCTGGCGCTCGCCGGGCCGTCCACGAGGTCGAACGTCCCCGCATTCAGGCCGTAGACGACGATCGCGGCGAGCATCAGTAACGAGCCCGTCATCGTGTAGAGGACGAGCTTGATCGTCGCCTCCATCCGCCGAGCGCCTCCCCAGACGCCGATCAGGACGTAGAGCGGGATCAGCATCGCCTCGAAGAACGCATAGAAGACGATCAGGTCCTGCGCGACGAACACGCCCACCGTGGCGCCGGTGAGCAGGAGCATCAGCCCGTAGTACGCGCGCGGCCGCTCGCGGCCGACCCAGAAGCCGTAGCCCGTGCACGCCGCCATCGCCACGACGGTGAGGCCGACGAGCCACAGCGAGAAGCCGTACACGCCGACGTGGTACGAGACGCCGAGGTCGCCGAACCAGTTCGCACGCTCCTCCATCTGGAGGCCCGAGCGCGCGAAGTCGAAGCGCGCCGCCTGCTCGATCCAGAACCCGACCTCGGCGAGCGAGAAGAGCAGCGCGAGGCTCCCGGTCGCGTAGCGCGAGAGCGGCAGCAGCCAGATCAGGAGCGCGCCGGCGATCGGCAGCCAGATCAGGATCGAGGTGAGGGCGGTGGCGCTCACTTGGCGATCAGGAACGCGAGGACGACCCCCGCGGCCCCCGCGGCGAGGAAGAGGACGTAGGTGCGAAGGAAGCCGGTCTGGATCCGGCGCACGAGACCGCCGGTCTCGAGCGTCGCCTCACCGAGGTCGGTGCCGGTCTGGAGCACGACGGGCTCTTCGAACTCGCGCCGCAGGAGGGTCGTGGTCCAGACGGCCGGAGCGTAGAAGATCCGGTCGTAGAGCACGTCGAACCAGAACTTGTTCTCGAGGGTCCGCCGCCAGAAGGGCATGGCCGGAATCGCCATCGTCCGCTCGGAGTAGATCGCCCACGCGACGACGATGCCGACGACGCCCGCGAGCACGGTCGCGGCGGAGGTGTAGTACTCCTGCGTGTTCGTCGGGATCGCGGCCTGCAACGTCGGCGCGGCGGG
>JAICZB010000054.1 GCA_025933895.1 Thermoleophilia bacterium | reverse complement strand
TCGACAGGTTGACGCCCGAGCCGGAGCCGCCGCGGAAGATGATCCCTTCGCGCCGGATCCAGTCGAGGATCGCGTCCATCGAGTCGTCGATCGAGAGGATGAAGCAGGCCGAGCACTGCGGCGCAGCCTCGAAGCCGACGTTGAACCAGACCGGGCTGTTGAAGGAGGCGTACTGGTTGACGAGGATCGCCTTCAGCTCGGCCGCGAACGTGTCGGCCTCGTCGGTGTCGGCGAAGTAGCCGCCCTCCTTGCCCCAGGCAACGACGGTGTCTACGACGCGCCCGATCATCTGCTTCACGCTCGCCTCGCGCTCCGGCGAGGAGAGGCGGCCGCGGAAGTACTTCTGCGCGACGATGTTCGTCGCGGTCTGCGACCAGAACTTCGGGAACTCGACGCCCCGCTGCTCGAAGGCCGGGCCGTCGCGGCCGGGGATGATCGCGTCGCGCGTCTCCCACTCGATCTCGTCGAACGGATCGCGGCCCGGAATCGTGAAGAAGCGCTTCACGCCGAGCCGGGCCCCCTCCTCGACGACCGTGTTCACGACCTCCTCGGTCGTCGTTTCGCTGCCCTGAACCTGCTCGACGCTTGCCATCTTCCCCTCCTGAATTCTAGTCTCCGACCGCTTCTCGACCGCACCGCCGGCACGCCGGTCCCCCGACGGGGAACGGGACCGTAGACCCCGCATCGGACGGAACCGAAAGCGGCTTCCGGAGCTAGTTCGCGCCGAGGATCACGACGAGCGGAACGCTCGCATACTCGGGCGCGACGCGGCCGTCCAACGGCGCAACCGTCGGGATCCGGGCGTCCCGTGAGAGGCGCTCGGCCTCCCGCTGCCAACCTGGCCTGAACAGGACGAGCGAGCGCGCGTAGTCGAGGCTCGGCGCGTCTGCCGGAATCGCGTGGTGGTAGCCCGTGGCAAGCAGGTCGGTCGCCAGCCCGCCGGCCGCACCGGAGAGTCCGTTGCCGTTGAGGACGAGAACGGAGATGCGGAAGCGCGGCCGAAGCGGAGCCGCAAGCGGTTTCTTCGGTGCGTGGTCGGCAGCCGCCGCCGGACGTGTCCGTTCAGCCTGGTGGGTGAGCACGAGCCCGCCCAGCGTCGCGAGAGCGAGGGCGCTCGCCACGAGGATCGCGAGGCGCCAGGGGAAGGGGCGGGTGAACGGCGGGGCGTGCTCCACGGACCATCACGGTTCGGTCTGAGGACGCGCGCTCCTCCCACCTCGGACCGGCGGCGTATCGTGGCGCCGTGTTCGTGACCTTCGAGGGAACCGACGGTTCGGGCAAGTCGACGCAGGCCGAGCTCCTGCGCGCGTCGTTCGTCGCCGACGGACGGGACGTAGTCCTCACGCGCGAGCCGGGCGGCACGGAGCTCGGCGAGGCGGTACGCGAGGTGGTCCTCAACGGCCCGGTCATGGGCGCCTGGGCGGAAGCGACGCTGTTCGCCGCCTCGCGTGCGGAGCACGTCGAGGAGGTGATCCGACCGGCGCTCGAGCGCGGCTCGGACGTCATCTGCGACCGCTACGTCGACTCGTCCCTCGCCTACCAGGGGATCGCTCGCGGGCTCGGGGTCGACGCGGTGCTGCAGCTCAACCTCGACGTGACGGGAGGGCTCCTCCCGGACGTGACCTTCCTGCTCCTCCTCGACCCCGGCGTCGCCACCGGCCGCCACGTCGACCCCGACCGGCTCGAGCGGGAAGGAACGGAGCTCCAGGCAAAGGTCGACGCCGCGTACCGCGAGCTGGCGGAGCGCTTCCCCGAGAGAATCGTCACGATCGACGCGACCG
This sequence comes from Thermoleophilia bacterium, assembly GCA_025933895.1. Classification (GTDB taxonomy): domain Bacteria; phylum Actinomycetota; class Thermoleophilia; order Gaiellales; family Gaiellaceae; genus Palsa-739. The sequence goes on along the minus strand of JAICZB010000054.1, from coordinate 9,048 downwards.
GGGAGCCCGAGACGATCGCGAGGGAGGTGCGTGAGCAGCTTCGAGACCGTTCCTGAGCAGCTTGAGGCCAAGCGGCTGCTCGCGGCTGCCCTGCAGGAGGGGCCGGCCCACGCGTACCTGTTCCACGGCCCGGCCGGCGTGGGCAAGCGCGAGCTCGCGCGGCGCTTCGCGGCGGAGCTGCTGGGCGACCACGCGCGGGTCGAGCGCGGCAGCCATCCCGACCTCTACCTCCTCGAGCCGCTCGGCGAGCAGATCCGGATCGACGACATCCGGGAGCTGCGCCGCGACCTGCACATGCGGCCGTTCGAGAGCGACCGGCGCGTCTACCTCGTGTTCGGGGCCGACTCGCTGAACGAGGACGCCGCGGACGCGCTCCTCAAGGATCTCGAGGAGCCGCCGCCGTACGCCGTCGTCGTCCTCGTCGCCGAACGGCTCGGCCCGCTGCCCGAGACGATCCGCTCGCGCTGCCAGCTCGTCCCCTTCCGGCGCCTGTCGGAGCCCGCGGTGCGGCAGGCGATCCGCGAGCACGCCCCGGAGCTCGGCGAGGAGGAGGTGACGACGCTCGCGCGCGTCGCCGGCGGCCGCCTCGGTCGCGCGCTCCAGCTGCTCGACCCGGCAGCCGCCGGCCGGCGCGAGGCGCTGATCGGCGTCGCGCGGGCCGTCTACGACGACCCGACATTCGAGCCGGCGGACGCCACCGAGTCGCTCCTCTCCGGCATCGCCGAGCGAGGGGCGGAGGCCAAGGGGGCGGCCGAGGTGCAGGTCGAGTCCCTCGAGCTGACCGGGAGAGAGGCGGAGCAGCGTGTGCGGCGCGCGCAACGCGGCGCCGAGCGGGAGGAACTGCTTTCGCTGCTCGAGGAGCTCGAGTCGTGGTACCGCGATCTGGTCGTCGTCGCAGCTGGGGCCGAATCGGCCGCAGTCCACGTCGACCGGCTGGCCGAGCTGCGTCAGGACGCGACGCTCGAGCGGATGCACGCGGCCGAGGAGGCGTGCGAGCTCGTGCGTGCGGCGTGGCGGGAGGCGGAGGAGCTTCAGGTCTCGACGCCGCTCGCGCTCGAGGCGCTCCTGATCCGGCTGCGCGGCGAGCTCGGCGCAACGGCTGCGATCGCGTAGGCGGTTGAAATGACGAAGGGCCGGGATCTCTCCCGGCCCTTCGCCGTGTCTCTCGGACCTCTCTACCTAGGCGGCGAAGACGAGCTCGTCGCCGAGCGCGAGCTGCAACCGCGCCAGTGCGTCGCTCTCGAGCTGGCGAACACGCTCGCGCGTCAGGCCCAGCTCCTTGCCGATCGTCTCCAGCGAGGCGGGCTCGGACTCGAAGCCGAAGCGGAGCTCGATGATGCGGCGCTGCCGCTCGGGCAGGTCCGCGACCGCGCGCTGCACGCGCTGCCGGCGAACCGACTCCACGGCTTCCTCGGCGGGATCGACCGTCGACTCGTCGGCGAAGAGATCGCCGAGCTCCGAGTCGCCGTCCGAGCCAAGGCCCTGGTTCAGGGAGACGGAGTCGACGGCATCGAGCGCCTCCACGACGTGCTCGAGCTTGAGCCGCGTCGCCTGGGCGAGCTCCTCCGGGGTCGCCTCGCGGCCCAGCTTGGCCTGCAGCTCGGCCGAGGCGCGGTTGAGCTTGATGCGGCGCTCCTGGACGTGCACCGGGATGCGGATCGTCTTCGACTGGTTCGCGACCGCGCGCTGGCAGGCCTGGCGGATCCACCAGGTCGCGTACGTCGAGAACTTGTAGCCCTTGCGCCAGTCGAACTTCTCCGCAGCGCGGTTGAGGCCGATCACGCCCTCCTGGATCAGGTCCAGGAGAGGCACGTCGTGGCCCTGGTAGCGCTTCGCGATCGAGACGACCAGGCGGAGGTTGGAGTTGATCATCTTCTCCTTCGCCGCGAGGTCGCCACGCTCGATGCGCTTCGCGAGCGCAACCTCGTCCGCCGCCGTGAGCAGCTTGTGGCGGCCCGCCGCGTCCATGAAGAGCTGCAGCGGGTCGAGCGTGCCCGTGACCGGCGCGGTCGCAACCGGGCGCGTCTCCTCGGGCGTTTCGTCGCGCACGACGACGTCGCGCTCTTCGAGCGCGGCGCGCAGGCCGACGAGGTCGTCCTCGGTCAGCTCGTGCTCGTCGGCGAGAGCCTGGATGTCCTTCTCCTCGACGAAACCGCGCTCGGCGGCCTCCTCGAGCAGGCGCTCGACAGGCGAGAGGTCGTGCAGGTGAATCGTTTCGCTCAGTGTTGTTCCTTTCGCTCGTCGGTGGGCTGCCGGTTTCTCGGCGCCCCGGCGGCGTTACACGGCATCCGCGCGGCGCCGCCACCCATCCGAGTTATAGAACGGCGTTGCACCGAAGTCCATTCCCAAACCAGGTGTTTTTCTATTTCCGTACAAACTCTCATTCCCTGCTCACGCAGGGAAAATTCACCTTTCGACGGATCGGCCGGAGAATTCGTCGAGCGTGATGCGGAGAACGACGACTTCCGGTTGGAGCGGCCGCGGCTCGGCCGTGCGTCCGGCGGTGCGCGCAAAGCGCTCCCGCAACAGCATGAGCGCGGGCTCGATCGCGTCCCCGGCGAGCTCCTCGTACGTCCCGTAGGCGATCACGCTCCGCCAACTCCCCTTCCCGTCCGTGTCGTATTCGTCGAACTCGACGCAGACACGCGGGTTTGCGCGCAGCATCGCGGTCTTGCGGCCCTCGGTCGTGACCGCGACCACGGCACCGTGCTCGTAGGCGTAGATGAGCGGGACGACGTAGGTCACGCCGTCGGCATGGCAGCCGAGGCGCGCGATTCGCTGCCCGCGCAGGAACTCGTCGATCTCGTCGCGTGAGAGCTCGCGCGGGATCCCTCTGCCCCCAGCGGGACCGGCCATGTCGGTCTGAGCGTAGGCCATACTGAAACAGTCATGTTGCGCGTCTCACTCCTGACGGCGCTCTGCGTGGCGCTCGTCGCAGCCGGGGCCGTCGCGGCGGCCCTACTCGCGTGGCCGACCGTCGGCGTCGCTGCGTCCTCGAGCGGTCTCGCGGGTGTCTCTCTCCCCGGCTTCTCCGGCCACGTCGAGCGCGTCGTGGTCCGGAAGGACGACGGCACGCCTGTGCCGGTCACGGTGCGGCACGGCACCGTCTGGCCGCGCGTCCGCCTCGCCGCCGGCGAGCGCATCACGGTGACGGTCGACGTCCGCCGTCCGGGCTGGGCGGGCTGGCTCGTAGGTCGGCACGAGCAGCGGACGGTGACGGTCGTGACCCCGGTGCCGCACATCCGCTCGACCTTGCTCCAGCCGAAACGCGGCAGCGCTGTGACCGTGAGCTTCGCCGAGCCGGTGAGCCGAGTCCGGATCGGACACGCGAAGCACCGAAGGTGGCGGGCGGGACGGAACGTCGTTCCGCTCGGAATCGTGGCCTCGGGCTCCGCGACTGCGGGCACGACGACGGTGGCGGCGGCCGTGCGGTTCTGGGAGAAGCTGTCGAAGCCGGCCCACGTCTCGTGGTTCGTCCCGGGCGGACGGACGCGGGTCGTGTCCGAGCCTGCTGCCGGCGGCCGGGTCTCGCCGCGCGGCACGTTGACGCTGACGTTCGCGGAGCCCGTCTCCGCGGTGCTCGGCCCCCGGCTGCCGCGGCTCGAGCCCAGGATCTCGGGCCACTGGACGCAGATCGACACCCACACGCTTTCCTTCCGGCCGGCCGGCCTCGGCTTCGGACTCGGCGGCACCGTGACCGTGCGACTTCCGGGGGCATCGCTCGCGTGGAAGGTGGCCGGAGGATCGACGCTGCGGCTGCAGGAGCTCCTCGCCCGGCTCGGATATCTCCCGGTGCGCTGGCGGGCGGCCTCCGATTCGCCGTCGACACCCGCCTCCGAGATCGCCGCTGCGGTCCGGGCGCCGCAGGGCGCGTTCTCCTGGCGCTATCCGCAGATCCCGGACTCGCTTCGCAATCTCTGGAAGGAGGGCAGCTGGAACGTCGTCACGCAGGGCGCCGTGATGCGGTTCGAGGACGAGCACGGCTTCGCGACCGACGGGGTCGCGGGCCCGCAGGTCTGGCGCGCGCTGATCCACGACGACCTCGCCGGCCGGCGGTACGACGCCGGCTACAGCTACGTCTTCGTCCACGAGACGGTGCCGCAGTCGCTCAGCCTCTGGCACGCCGGGAGCGTGCTCCTCACGTCGCCGGGCAACACCGGCATCGCGCAGTCGCCGACGGCGCCCGGGACATGGCCGGTGTTCGAGCACATCCCGGTCGGGACGATGAGCGGCACGAATCCAGACGGCTCCCACTACCACGACCCCGGGATCCGCTGGATCAGCTATTTCCACGGCGGCGACGCGCTCCACGAATTCCCGCGCGCCTCGTTCGGGACGCCGCAGAGCCTCGGCTGCGTCGAGCTCCCGGAGGCCGCAGCCGCCCGGATCTGGCCCTACACACCGATCGGAACGCTCGTCACGATCGAGTCCTGAGGAGCTGTGAGATCCACGTAAAGTGTGGGCTCGGGCCGGGCGAGCTCGACGGTGGTTCGGCAGAATCGGCCCGCGTGGTGAGTTTGAGGGGTCTCGCCGGGCTGTTCGTCGCCGTCGCCGCCCTGCTGGTCGTGACGGGCGCTGCCGCAGCCCATCGTTCCCACCTGCGACCGGTCCCCGGCCAGCGGGCGGCCCTGGCTGCGGTGAAGCGAGCAGTCGCCGCGGGCCGGCTGAACCGGGCAGCGGCCAGGGCCGACCGGGGGGTGATCGCCCGTGCGGTGCACCTCGTTCGCGCGCTCCCGCCGTCGCGCCGGGCGCGCGTGGAGGTCGCGCTCGAGCAGGTCGGAGCCCTCGGCGGACGTCTCACGAGCCCGCGTGCGGTGGCGGTGTTCGGTCAGCTCGCGGCGAATGACGACTACTTCGCCCGGCACGGTGTCCCCCGCAGCCACACCGACATCACCGGGCCGGACGGCATCGTCTACCGCTACTTCGCCGGGCGCTGCTTCGAGTTCCACCCGCTCGCCAACGCGTCCGCGCTCAATGCGCGCGTCGCCGCCAAGGACGTCGCCGGCGCGGGGCGGCTGGCGGCGGCGCTGATGGCACGCGCGGTCCCCCGTCGGGGCGGCGGAGTCGCGTGGGAGTACTACTTCCCGTTCGGCGGCGGACACCCGCCGTGGGTGTCGGGCATGGCTCAGGCCGTCGCGGCACAGGCGTTCGCGCGCGCCGCGTCGCTCGTCACCGACGAGTCCACCACGCTGTTGCACGAGGCCACAGCGGCGTTCGACGCGGTGCCGAGGTTGACGACGAAGGTCGCCGCAGGGCCCTGGATCAGGCTCTACTCCTTCAGCTCGCTACGCGTTCTGAACGCGCAATTGCAGTCGGTGCTCTCGCTCGAGACGTACGCGACGGCGTCCGGCGACCCGGCGGCGGCAACGCTCGCCTCGCAACTGGAGCAGGCGGCCGCGGCGACCGTGTCCCGGTTCGACACCGGTTACTGGACGGACTACTCGCTCGACGGCGGCCCGTCTCCGCTCTCGTACCAGGAGTTCGTCGTCAAGCTCTTGCACAGGCTCGCACCCGAGGACGCACGCTTCGCCGAGTCGGCAGCACGCTTCGCGACGTACCTGCGGCAGCCTCCCGCCTTCAAGCTTGCGCACGCCTCCGCCGGCTCCCTTCGCTTCTGGCTGTCCAAGCCGGCCTGGGTCACCGCGTCGACTCCGGCCGGGCGGCCGGTGCGGCTCAGCCTCCACGCCGGCTGGCACACGCTTCGTTGGCGCGAGCCGAAGCGCCTCGGCTTCTATTCCGTCCACGTGACCGCCGTGGACTGGGCGGGCAACCGTGCGTCGTTCGATGCTCTCCCGATCGTCCACGCCCCGAAGGCCGGGCATGCCTCGCCACGCCCGCGCCGATCCTCGGCAACCGGCGGCACGACAGGCACCTCGCCGTTCGTGGTGGGTGCCGGGATCGACGCCTCCGGTCAAGGAGCAGTTGCCGACTCGCTCGGACTGGGCCTCGTCCGTATGACGGCCGCCTGGCAGCCAGGCCAGACGGCGCCGGATCCCGCGACGGTGGAGTCGCTGCAGGGCCTTCCCTCGGGTGTCGGGCTCGTGCTCGACCTCGACGCCGCGGAGTTGCCGACGGGCGACGCCGGCCGCACGGACCTGGCCGAATATGCAGCGTCACTCGCCCGGCAGACCCCGGCGCTGCGGGATCTCGTCCTCACGCCTGCCCCCTTACGCGCGATCGTGGCCCGCTACGCCGATGCCCTGGCCGCGGTTCGAGCGGCTGTCGGGCATGTGAGGCCCGAGATCGCGGTGGGGCCGTCGTTCGACGGGTCGACGGCGAAGCCACAGCTCACCGCGATCGCGCTCGGGCGTGCGCTCGCACACGACGGTGTCCGGCCCGATCTCGTGTCCTTCAGCCCTGCGCCGGTTCCGGGTGCCGGGACCTGGGCTGTGGGAGATCTCGGCAGCCTGGAGTCCTCGCTCGCCGAGGGCCTGGCCACCGCACCGCCCGTGCTGCTCGACGCCGTCCCCACCGCGACCGCTGCGCCCGCGTCGCCGCAGGAGCGCGCGGTCACCCCGGCCGCCCAGGCTTCGATCTATGCCGCGGCGGTCGAGGCTGCGTCGTGCATGCCGGACGTGAGCGGGCTACTCCTCGACCGGCTCGTGGACGGGGCGGCGCCGGAGGCGGCAACCGGGCTCTACTACGCGAGCGGCGACGCGAAGCCGTCGGCGAGCGCCGTCGCGCAGGCGACCCGCACCGTCGCACGCGGAGCCGTCGTCTGTCCGGGGCTTGCCGCCCGCGTCACCCCGACCGTTCTCACCTTCCCGGCACAGCTCCCGGGCTCGTCCGCGGCGTCCATCGCGCTCGGCTGCAGCCGAGACTGCCTCTACCTCGTCACGCTCGACCGCGCCAACGGCCGGCCGGTCGTCGCGCAGCGGGGTGTTCTCGAGGGAGGCAGTTCCGCGAGGACGATCACGTTGCCGAAGCGCAAGCTTTCACGCGGCGGCTACCGCCTCGACGTCCGGCTGGTCAGCCGCGTCGATCCCGGCGTGGTGAAGCGCGTGCGGAGCGGCGTGCTCACCGTCGGCTGACGCGCCGCCACCAGGAAGCCGGTTGCGACCCGGCTAGACTGGAGTTCTCCGCCGACGTAGCTCAGCTGGTAGAGCACATCACTCGTAATGATGGGGTCGGGAGTTCGAGTCTCCCCGTCGGCTCTTCGGATTTGCAGGGATTTCTTCTCGGAGCGGCTCTCCTCGGAGGGGTCGCTTTTCCGTTGAGGGGTCTACGCGGGGTCTACGGCTCGTGTCGTACTGGTCTAGAGCTCGGGCCCGTGCCCGAGATCCGGCTCGATCGTCCGCGCCTGCTCGACGCGCTCGCGAAAGGCGGGCGGGTCGATGGCCGGAAAGCGGTAGAGCTGCGGCTCGATTTCCCCGAAGTAGCGGCGTAGCTGCTGCGGGTCGACGAGGCCTGAGCGAATGAGGGCGCGGACGTCGTCCCCGTCGCGAGCGTGATCGCGCTCGAGCTTGGCGAGCGCCTGCGCATACGGGTCGAAGTGGTAGAAGGCGAGCCGGCCTCCTTGCTCGGCAAGCAGGCTGCGCTCCTCCCAGCCGGCCGGCAAGGGGATGAAGTCGCCGGGGGCGGCGAGCTCGACGTTCACTTGCAGTTCGTCCTTGAGGCGGGGGATCGCGCGGAGTACTGCGTCCTGTTCGGGGACGAGCTTCAGGTCGACGTCGATTGTCGTCCTGCGCCAGCCGAGGAGCACGGCGGTGGCGCCGCCGGTCAGGTAGCAGCGCCCCGTTTGCTCGGCGGCCTCGTCGAGCGCGGCCAACAGGCGTTTGATCCGCTCGGTGTCGGCTAGCTGGCGGATTCGGCTGCCCGTTCGAAACTGACCAGCCGGCGGACGAGCGCATGGTGCCGGCCGTGGGCGGCGTCGGGATCGTCCCGCGCCAGCAGGAGGTAGAGGCGCTCCTCAGCGTCCTCGAGCGTGGGGGGCACGTCGAATCCGAGCCGCCGAAGCCTGGGCGCGCCGATCGAGACGACCAGCGATTCGATCGTCACCTCGCCTGCCTCGAGATCGGCGATTCCCTGCTCGACGAGCTCGCTTCCCGGCAGCGCGCGCTCAGTGTCGAGGCGCTCGTCAACCATGCAAAGACGGTAGCCGATCACCGTCCCGGACTCACGAAGCGCAGGAGCCCGGACGACTCCCGCCCGCCCAGCTGCGAGCGGGCTGAAGGGTCGCCCGTGGACGAACTACCAGCCCCGGTAGCCGGCGAATGTCATGAAGAGGGGCCTCGTCGGCGGTCAGAGTCTGACCGTCGTTGGAATCGACTCGAGGAGGCCCTGCCATGTTGTACGTCGGTCTTGACCTGAGCCGCAAACGTCTCGACTTTCATGCCGCCGACGGGAGGGGTGAGTCGGTAGCGGTCGGTGCGGCGCCGCCGGACGCGGACGGTCTGCGTCACCTGGTCGGGCGACTGGGCGATGCGGAGGTGGTGGCGGTGATTGAGACGATGAACGGTGCGCGCTTCGTGCACGATCAGCTTGAGCTGATGGGCTGGGATGTGCGGGTTGCGGACGCTCGCAAGGCGCGAGCGCTGGCACCGTTGGCCTGCAAGACCGACCGGATCGACGCCTGGGTGCTGTCGGAGCTCGCCCGCCGCGATCTCGTGCCGCAGGTCTGGCTGCCCGATCCGACCGTACGGGCCGAGCGGGAGCGGGCGCGCTTCCGTTTGCATCTCGTCCGTCATCGCACCAGCCTGAAGAATCGGATCCACGCGACCCTGATGGCGTTCGGGCATCCGTGCCCGGTCAGCGACCTGTTCGGCGTCGGCGGCCGGCAGCTACTGGAGCGGCTGGCGCTGCCGGAGGCGTGGCGGGAGACGCTCGAGACGAGTCTCTACCTCGTCGACGAGCTCGACGAGCAGATCCAGGAGTGCGAGCGGGAGCTCAAGCGGCTCGGCGCCGACCACCCGTACGTGCCGCTGTTGACGACGATCCCGGGGATCGCCTGGACGCTCGGCTACACGATCGCGGCCGAGATCGGCGACATCGGCCGCTTCCCCTCGCCGGTGAAGCTGATCGGCTACACCGGCCTCTGCCCACGCGTCT
>JAICZB010000176.1 GCA_025933895.1 Thermoleophilia bacterium | reverse complement strand
GCTCGCCGCCGACGCTCGCGGTGGGATACCTCGCGCAGGAGCGGAACGCCGCCGGCTCGCGCTCCGGCGGTGAGGAGACGCGGGCGGCGCTCGCCGAGGTGCTCCGCGGAGAGTTCGACGTGCTCCTGCTCGACGAGCCGACGAACGACCTCGACTTCGCCGGCCTCGCCTGGCTCGAGCGCGGGCTCGCGTCGCATCCCGGCTCGGTCGTGCTCGTGTCCCACGACCGCGCCTTCCTCGACCGCACGGTCACCCGCATCGTCGAGCTCGACGAGTGGTCGCGCGGGACAACCGAGTACAGCGGCGGCTGGGGCGACTACGAGGCCGAGCGCGAGCGGCAGCGTGAACGCCACTACCGGCGCTGGGAGTCGTCGGTCGCCGAGCGCCGGCGCGTCGAGGAGCAGCAGCGCCGCATGGCGGAGTGGGAGAGGCGCGGCTACGGGCAAGGCCGCAAGAAGAAGAAGTCGAAGGACGTGAAGCGCACGTATGCCGCGAAGCTCGCGCAGGTAGAGGCCGTCGAGAAGCCGTACGAGCCCTGGGAGCTCCACCTCTCCCTCGCCGCTGCCGCGCGCAGCGGCGAGTCCGTCGTGCGGCTCGAGGACGCGGTCGTCGCCCGCGGCTCGTTCCGGCTCGGCCCGCTCGATCTCGCCGTCGGCTGGGGCGACCGCCTCGCGATCGCCGGGCCGAACGGCAGCGGCAAGACGACGCTGCTCGACGCGCTCCTCGGCCGGCTCCCGCTCGCCGCCGGCACTCGCTGGCTCGGTCCCGGCGTCGTCCTCGGCGAGCTCGAGCAGGACCGCGCCGCGCTCACCGGGCCGCAGACGCTGCTCGAGGTCTTCCGCGACTACGAGGAGGGAACCGCGCGCACGTTGCTCGCGAAGTTCGGCCTCGGCGCGGACGACGTCCTCCGCCCGGCCGCCTCGCTCTCACCCGGCGAGCGCACGCGCGCCGGCCTCGCGCTTCTCACGGCCCGCGGCGTCAACTGCCTCGTCCTCGACGAGCCGACGAACCACCTGGACGTGGAGGCGATCGAGGAGCTCGAGCGCGCCCTGGCCGGCTACGACGGCACGGTGATCCTCGTCACCCACGACCGCCGCTTCCTGGAGGCCTTCGCGCCCGGCCGTACCATCGAACTGTGAGCGTAGGCTCGACGGAGCTCGGCAAAGAGCGAAGGTGCCGGCTTTGCCGGCGCCGAAAGCGGGAAAACTGACCGCGAGCGCGTCGATCCTCACGATCGGAAACGAGCTCGTCTCGGGCGACGTCCCGAACTCCAACGCGGCTTGGCTCGCCCGCCGGCTCGCGCCGCTCGGCGTGGCGGTCCGCTTGACGGCGGCGCTGCCGGACGAGATCGACACGGTCGCGGACTTCGTGCGCGCCGAGGCGCCGCGCGTCGACTTCTTCTTCGTCACCGGCGGCCTCGGCGGCACGCCCGACGACCTGACACGCGAGGCGATCGCCGCCGCTTTCCGCGTGCCGCAGGAGGAGTTGCCCGAGGTCGCCGCCGAGCTGCGCGCCCGCTTCACGCGCAACCCCGAGTACGCCGCGCGCTGGGCGCTGCTCCCTCGCGGCTGCCGGCCGCTCGCGAACCCGCTCGGCGGCGCGCCGGGCTTCGTGCTCGAGAACGTCTATGTCCTGCCCGGCCTGCCGAGCGAGATGGAGGCGATGTTCGCCTCGATCGAGGAGGAGTTCCGCCGCGGTAGTCCGATCCAGGCCTGGCGGCGCGTCTACCGGACGTACGAGAGCGTCATCGCCGCGACGCTCGCCGAGACGGGCGAGCGCTGGCCCGGCGTCGTCGTGGGCTCCTATCCGAGCTTCAGCTCCGAGGGCTTCACCGTCGAGGTCGTCCTCAAGTCGAGCGATGCTGACGAGCTGGCGGCCGCTTCGTCATGGCTGGCCGCTGCGATCGAAGAGAGCGGCGGACGGTAGGTAGAACGCAGCGATCGCGAACGTCAGGAAGACCGCGGCGAGCGGACTGAAGAACGCGACGACGAAGACGATCCCGTACATCGGCACGCCGGGGTCGAAAGCGCGTGAAACCGCACGCAGCGCCGAGTCGGGCACACCCTCGGCGATCAGCCGCCTGCCACCGGAGGCGTACCTCCACCAGGCGTTGTAGATCACGGACATGAGCACGAACGTGGCGGCATAGGTGAGCGTGGCGGCCTGCTCGCCGTCGCCCTGGAGGTACTGCGCGACGAGCTTCGTCGGGAACGGCAGGAACGCGACGGTCATCAGAAGCAGGTTGTTGATGAAGAGGAACGTCCGGTCCGTGCGGCCCATGAGCGAGACCGTGTGGTGGTGGTTCATCCAGATGATCCCGATCGTGACGAAGCTCGTGACGTACGCGAGGTAGGAGGGCCAGAGGTGAAGGAGGTGCCGGCCGAGGTCGCCGTTGTGGGCGATGCCGAACTCGAGCACGAGGAGCGTCGCGGCGATCGCGAAGATGCCGTCGCTGAAGGTCTCCATGCGTACGGTGCCCGGCTCCACGACCGGGATCGTCGCCGAAGGAGCGGACAGCTCTACGCGAGTGCCGGAGCGAGCTCGCGGCCGATCAGGCGGACGGGCTCGAGTTCGGTGTGGAGGAGGTGCTGCAGCATGACGCGGTCGCAGCCGGCGCTCTCGTAGGCGCGGAGCCGGGCGATGACCTCGTCCACCGAGCCGACGACGCAGCGTTCCGAGTAGGCATCGAGCCAGTCGTCGAACGACTGCTCCCGCGGGCGCCGCGAATAGAGCTCGTGCGCGCGGTCTCGCATCTCCTCGCGCGTCTCCCCGACGAGAAAGCCGGTCATGACGCCGAAGCGCAGGCGCGGCACCTTCGCGCGGATCGCCGCAGCCTCGTCAGGCGAGACGAACGGCGTGTTGTACTCGTCCGCGAAGCGGAGCGCCGGCTCGACGGTGCCGCGCGAGCCGCTGCCGCCGACGATCAGCGGCGGTCGCGGCTGCTGCACCGGGCGCGGCTGGCCGGGCGCGTCCTCGAGCACGTAGTGCCGGCCGCGAAAGTCGACGCGCTCCTCCGTCCAGAGGCGATGGACGATCTCGACCTGCTCCGCGAGCATCTCGAGCCGCGTCCTCGTCTCGGGAAAGGGGAAACCGTAGGCGCGATGCTCACGCTCCATCCAACCGCCGCCGAGCCCGAGCTCGATCCGCCCGCCCGAGACGTGGTCAGCCGTCGCCGCCGCGTTCGCGAGCAGCGCCGGCGCCCGAAACGTCGCAGGAGAGACCATGGTGCCTAGGCGGAGGATCGACGTCCTCGCGGCGAGCGCGGCGATCGTCGTCCACGCGTCGTGTGCGACGTTGCCACCCTCGTCGGCCTGTGAGATGTAGTGGTCGGAGCGGAAGAGCGTCTCGACCCCGTGCTCCTCGCAGGCGTCCGCCAGCGCGCACCAGTCCTGCCACGTGACGCCTTCCTGGCCCTCGATCATGAGCGCGAGCCGCACACGTGGGACGATACCCCTTGACCCCTAGCCACCCGATGCCTAGTATGACGAGGTATGAGGGCCGAGTCGCTGAAGGGACACCTCGACGGCATGATCCTTGCGGTCGTCGGCGCGGCGCCCGCACATGGGTACGCGGTGATCGATGAGCTCAAGCGCCGGAGCGCAGGCGCGTTCGATCTGCCGGAAGGGACCGTGTATCCGGCCCTTCACCGCCTGGAAGCGGACGGGCTGCTCGCAAGCTCGTGGGCGACCGCCGGTGGTCGAAAGCGGCGCGTCTACCGGCTCACCCGCCGCGGGCGCTCCGCGCTCACCCGGCGACGCCGGGAGTGGGCGGACTTCTCGCATGCCGTCGAGGGAGTGCTCGCGTGACCTGGCTCGACGAGTTGGATCGAGAGCTGCGCCGGACGCGTATTCCCGGCGCGCGGAGACGGCGGATCCGCGCCGAGTTCGCCGACCACCTCGCCTGCGATCCGACGGCGGGAGAGCGGCTCGGCGAGCCCGGTGTGCTCGCGCGGCGGTTTGCCGACGAGCTCGGGACGACCTTCTCCCGCCGCGCAGCCTTCGCCGCGTTCCTCGCGCTCGTGCCGGTCGGCGCGATGACCGTGGCGTTGTTCGCACTCGCGGCCCGGTACACCACGAACGTCGACGTTGGAGCCACGGTCATCCTCGTCGTCGCCGTCCAATTCTCCTTCGCCGGAGGAACGCTGGCGTTCGTCCGGGCCTGGAGGTTGCGAAGCGCCGTCGTCGCGGCGGCCGAGGGTCGCGTCCTACGACGTCGCGCCGCTGTCGGCCTGGCCTCGGGCGCGGTCACGGTCTCGGTGCTTGCGGCACTCGTGTCGGGCCGCTACGGCGGTTTGCAGGTCTCGTCTCCCCCGCTCGCCTGGACCACCGTGAGTGTCGCAGCGGCGTCCATCGCGGCAGGTGCGCTCGTCCTCGTCCGGGCGGCCGGGCTGCGGCCCATGGCAGAGGGTGCGGCGGGTGATCTCTCGTTCGATCTCGGGCTCGACGCCGATCCGTGGCGCCTCGCCCTCTGGATCGCCGGCACGCTCGCGCTCTGCATCGCTCTCGCGGGCGTCGTCCAGTCCGATCCGATCGACGGCGCCGTCCGCGGGCTCGGCGACGGGCTGGTCTGCCTCGCGGGCTTCGCGGCGCTCGGCCGGCCGCTCGGCCTTCGCCGCTGAGCGTTTCCGGCTCAGACACTCGGGGGACGAGACGCGTCATGACGAACCTCCGCCTCACGAAGCAGCTCGCTGACCTCGCGGAGCCGCTCGACCACATCGCCGAGCCCGTGCAGGATGCCGTGACGGCCGTCCCGCAACCGGTGCGCGACGTCCTCGACGGCGTCTGGTTCGGGAATCCGCTCCATCCTGCGCTGACCGACGTGCCGCTCGGCGCGTGGACGACGGCGCTCGTGCTCGACCTGGCCGGCTCCGAGTCCGCCGACGACGCGCTCGCAGTCGGGATCCTCGGCGCCGTGCCCGCGGCGCTCACCGGGCTGAACGACTGGAGCCATCTCAAAGACGACGCACGCCGGATCGGCATCGTCCACGCCCTGATCAACACGATGGGGCTGACGCTCAACGTCGCGTCGCTCGCGGCCCGGCGCGGGGGACACCGCAGCTTCGGCCGCGTCCTGTCCGGCGTCGCGTATGCGGGAACGCTCTTCTCCGCCCACCTCGGCGGACACCTCTCGTTCGGCCTCGGCGTCCGCGTCAACCGGACGGCGTTCGAGAGCCCGCGCGACCGCTACGGGCCCGTCTGCGACGAGGACGAGCTCAACGGCGGCAAGCTGGTCGGCGTCGACTTCGAGGGCGAAGCCGTCGTCGTTTCCCGCTCGGAGGAGAGCGGCGAGGTGTGCGCGATCGCCGCGACGTGCTCCCACCTGGGCGGCCCGCTCGACGAGGGGAAGCGGGACGGTGACATCGTCGTCTGCCCGTGGCACGGCTCTCGTTTCGATCTTTGCAGCGGCGAGGTGCGCGGCGGCCCGGCGGTGTATCCGCAGCCGCGCTACGAGACGCGCGTCCGCGCCGGCAAGGTCGAGATCCGCATCGCGAAGGACGACAAGGCCGACTAGAGCGTTGATGTGAAATTGACGCTTGCGCCGCGCCTGAAGCGGCATCCGGGCGCCGCT
>JAICZB010000068.1 GCA_025933895.1 Thermoleophilia bacterium | reverse complement strand
GATCACGTTCTTGACCGGCCTCCTCTTCCTCGGCCCGCAGGCGAAGCGCATCGGACAGCTGATCGAGACCGCAGGCGCGGACGCGGTCGAGACACAGGCAGCCATCCGGCGGATCCTTCTGATCGCCCGGGTAGACGAGGGGTGTGCTCCTGATCGTCGTCGCCGCCATGGTCCTGAAGCCGTTCACGTAGCCTAGGTTGACATGTGACCTTTTGGTCACGTAAGATCCCGACGTGGACGACGACCAGGTCTTCAAGGCGCTCGCGGATTCGACGCGGCGCCACCTGCTCGACCGGCTCTTCGAGCGCGACGGCCGCACGCTCACGGAGCTCGAATCCGAGCTGGAGATGACCCGCTTCGGGGTCATGAAGCACCTACGCGTTCTCGAGGACGCCGGGCTCGTCGTCACGCGCCGGGAGGGCCGGGAGAAGCTCCACTTCCTGAATCCCGTGCCGATCCGGCTCGTCCACGACCGGTGGATCGACAAGTACACGGAGCATCGCGTCGCGGCGCTCGCGGATCTCAAGCACCAACTGGAGGAAACGGCATGACGACGCTCACCGCACAGACGACGCAGGTCTATTCCGTCTTCATCCGCGCCACGGCCGAGCAGGTCTGGGACGCGATCACGAAGCCGGAGTTCACGCAGCAGTACTTCTACGGCGTACGGATCGAGCTCCGCGGCGGTCGCCGCGTTTCGGCGATGGGCGACGCCGAGTGGGACGAGGAGGTATTCGAGGCGGATCCTCCGCGCCGGCTCGTCCACCAGTGAATCTCGGCGTACGACCCGGAGCTGGCGGCGGAGGAGCCCAGCCGAATCACCTGGGAGATCGAGCCGCAGGAAGGCGGGGTCACGAAGCTGACCGTCGTGCATGACCGCCTCGAGGGCGCGCCGAAGACGGCGGAGCAGGTGGCCGGCGGCTGGATGTACGTGCTCAGCGGCCTGAAGACGCTGCTCGAGACGGGGAAACCGCTCGAGGGCTGATCCGGGTTCCGAGACCGCGGCCGCCGGGAGCGATGAGTTTTTGGCGGCCGCACGGTCTCTTCCCGAAGGAGGCGCCGATGGGCGACACTCTGGCCAAGTCCCGCGAACGCTGAGGAGCGAATCGATGCCGAAGACACTGCTGACCGTTGCAACCCGCAAAGGTACCTTCCTGTTCGAGAGCGACGACCGCCGCAACTGGACGACACGCGGCCCGTTCTGCGACGGGTGGCCCGTCTACCACGCCATCTACGACGCGACCACAGGTTCCATCTACGCGGCCGCCGCGAGCGAGTGGCACGGCTCGACCGTCTGGCGCAGCAACGATCTCGGCGAGACGTGGGATCAGTCGAGCGAGGGTCTCACCTACGGTGACGAGGACGGCCGGAAGGTCTCGAAGGCTTCGACACTCGCCCGCGCGGGCGACCGCCTGCTCGTCGGCGTCGAGGCGCCGGGCATCTTCGAGAGCCGCGACAACGGCGAGACCTGGTCGCTCCTGTCGACCCTTTCCGGCCAGCACGGCAGCGAGAGCTGGGACGATCCGGCCAACCAGCCGCCGGGGCATCTCGGGATCTCCGGCTTCGTCACGGATGCCGGCGAGTCCGACAAGTTCTTCGCGATCGTGCAGGGGATCGGCGCCTTCGAGACCGAGGACGGCGGCTCGTCATGGACGCCGCGCAACAAAGGCCTGCGCCGCGACTGGCCCGCCGACTACGAGGACGTCGGCTTCTGCGTCCACAAGCTCGTCCGCTCGGCCGACCCCGAGCGCATGTACCAGCAGAACCACGTCGGCATGCACCGCTCCGACGACGCCGGCCAGTCGTGGAACGAGATCACCGAGGGTCTGCCCGGCGACTTCGGGTTCGCCGCGGCAGCCCATCCCCACGACCGCGACACCTTCTACGTGATGCCGGTCGACGGGCTCCACGACCGCACGATGCACGAGGGCAAGCTCGCCGTCTGGCGCACGCGCGACGCCGGCTCGACCTGGCAGGACCTGCGGACCGGCCTGCCGCAGGAGAAGGCACACCTCGGCGTCCTGCGACAGGGGATGACGATCGACAGGCACGACGTCCCCGGCGTCTACTTTGGGACGAGCACGGGCCAGGTCTTCGCCAGCGCCGACGAGGGCGAGACGTGGAGCGAGATCGCGAGCTACCTGCCCGCGATCTCGTCCGTCGACGTGGCGGTGCTCGACTGACCATGGCGGACGTCAGGCTCCCAGGAACGCTGACCCCGCTCTTCCCCGGGCTGCCGCGCCGCGTCGAGGTGGAGGCCGCGACCGTGCTCGCGGTGTTCGACTCGCTCGAGACGCAGTGGCCCGGGCTGCGCGACCGGATCGTCGAGGAGGGGCCGGCCCTGCGCCGGCACCTCCACGTCTACGTCGACGGCGAGCGCGCCGGGCTCGACACGACGATCGCGGAGCGCTCGCGCCTCGACGTCATCGCCGCGATCAGCGGCGGCTAGCGTCCGCGCCGTGCGCGGGCTGGAAGGGGTCGACGCCGGCGCGTTCGCGGTCGTGATGGCGACCGGCATCCTCGGCGTCGGCGCGCGGCTCGAGGGCATCGCTCCGCTCGCCGACGTCCTGCTCGCGTGCGCCTGCCTCGCGTGGCTCGTCCTCGCGGCGATCCTGCGCTCGCGCTCGATCCGCTCCTTCGCCGTCGTCGCGGGCACGGCCGTGATCGGAGCCGACTTCCTGCTCGCGGGACAAGGGAAGCTCGCACTCGCCCTGTGGTCTCTCTCGGTCGCGCTCTGGCTCGCGGTCGCGTTCACCGTCCGGAGGGAGGCGGCCGGCTCGCTGCTCTCGATCGTCGCGACAGAGTCGCTGGCCGTGCTCGCCGCCGCGCTGGACCGCCACCACGTGGCTCCGCTCCGCGACCCGGCCGTCGCCTTCTGGGCGCTCGGCCTCGCGCTCTATCCGGTCGTCGCCGGCAGGATCGTCCACAGCTCGGTCCGGGAGCGCCACTTCAACCCCACGCACTGGATCGTGATGGGCGCGCTCGCGATCACGACGCTCGCTGCCGCCGAGCTCCTGCTCGACCACGCCCTGGGCTCGAGCGTCGGACTCGCCACCTGGGCCTTGGCCTCGGCGGCGATCCCCTTCCTCGTCGTGACGGAGCTGCATGTGCAACGGTGGCGGTACGAGGCGGCCCGCTGGAGCTTCGTCTTCCCGCTCGGGATGTACGGCGTCGCGAGCCGTGTGCTCGGAAACGCCGACGGCTATTCCGCCCTACGCGGCGTCGGGACGGTCTTCTTCTGGGCCGGGCTCGCCGCCTGGGTGCTCACGGCCGCAGGTCTCGCCCGCCGAGCGAGTTCCTAGGGCGACTCGGCAGCCTCGGGCTGCCAGCGCCACTCGGCCACCTCGGGTGCATCCTCACCGTGCTCGCGGGCGTAGGCGCGGGCGCGCAGCCGGGCGTCCTCCATCTCCTGGCGCAGGCGACCGACGCGGTCGACGAGGCCGTCCAGTGGGTCGCCTCGCAGATCGAGGCGGAGCGCCTCGTCGTCTGTCATCTCGGCGGAGGGTTGCTCGGTCACGGCCGTCCTCGCTGGGCGTTCGGTCGACACCACGATGGGATTCTCCCCACTCGAGGGGGGGTCCGATGGCGACCCGCTCGGGCTCCGTCGACCCCGGCGCGCTCCTCTACCTGCTGCGCAAGCGGCTGCTGACAGAGGATGAGCTCGCGGACGGGCTCGAGCACGAGTCGGGGCTGGCCGGCTTGTCCGGCGGCGGCTCCGGGGACGTGAGGGAAGCCGCGCCGCTCGCGCTCGACGTCTTCGTCCACCGCGTCGCAGCCGCCGTGGCGGCGATGGCGGCTGCGTGCGGCGGCCTCGAGGTTCTCGCCTTCACCGGTGGGATCGGCGAGCACGCCGAGGACGTGCGCGACCGGATCGTCGAGCGCGTCCGCTTTCTCGGCGACTTCCGCGTCGAGGTCGTCGCCTCGCGCGAGGAGCTCGTGATCGCGGCGGAGACCCGCAGGCTCCTCAACGGCTGAGCGCCGAGCCGAGCGCGAGCACCGCGTGGACGTGGCGGCGCACCTGCCGCGGCGTGAGGCTGCCGGCAGGCAGCTCGACGACGAACGAGGCCGTGCCGGGCAGGTGGTGGTTCTGCCAGTTGGGCGCTGTGCCGGGGAGCCAGTGGTGGTGGTAGAAGCGCATGCCGGAGGCGCGGGCGTAGATGCGCCCGGCGCGGCTGCTCTGTCCCCACGCCCAGACGAGGTTCATGTGCTGGTGGAACCAGATCGTGACCCGCGGCCGGAGCCGGCGGATCAGGTTGCGCGCGATCCGCGTCTCCCGCTCCGAGAACGGCCGCGGGCCCGGGTAGTACGTGTCCCAGGGACGGCCGCCTCCGCGCCAGCCCGACGACCAGTTCGCGTTCAGGTCGACGCCGCGTCCGTTCTGGCGCCTGCCCATTGCGTAGCCGTCCGGGTCGAGATTCGGGATCAGCCACAGGTCGAACCTGGTGCGGAGACGTGCGAGCGCGCGCACGATCGGGATCCCGGCGCACTCGGTGCCGTGGATGCAGCCGACCACGAGCACTCGCACGCCTTGCGGGTTCCCGGTGTGGATCGCGACGATCGGACGGCCGCGCTCCGACCTGCCGAGCATGACGCGCGCCGACCGTTGCCTCTGCGCTGCCGTCGCGCTTGCGACGGGAACGAGCACGAGCAGGACGACCAGCGCCGCGAGAAGACGTCTCACGAGCCGAATACGGCCGAGCGGGCAGCCGCGGTCCGCGCGCGGCTTGCTACATGCCCATCGCGTGCGGAGGACTGCCTCATTTGCAGGGGATTCTTGCGAAGAGCGCGGCTCGTGTCGTCACCGAGCCCTCAGCAGGGGAGTCCGATACGACAAGCGCCGGGCGCTCACCCCACGCCGCCGGCTCGGGAGAGAGCCCCGGCCGATCGACTCGGCCGGGGCTTCGCTGTGCTCGGGAGCTTCGGGGTGCTACGGCAGAGGCGGGATCGTGTTGAACACGCCCCACGGAGTGCTCAGACCCGCTCCGTCGATTCTGGCCGTCCCATACGGAAGGCCGTCGATATAGGCGTCCCCGTAGAAGAGGTACAGGGGCTGGCCGTTGTAGGTCACCTGGTGGGTGCCGTCGTCCCTGACGATGATCCCAAGAGCGTTCTGGTCGACGCCGGGTCCGGCTTGAGGCCGCTGTGACGTGAGAACCGGTGCCCAGTGGGCCGCAGCGCACTCGCCCTGGCAGACGCTCGTATGTCCCGTGTCCGCGTTCGAGGTGTAGACCGGGAAGCTCGCGTCGGGGAAGAGGCTGAAGTCATTGTTCATCGTCGCGGCCAGAACCGTCTCGTCGGACCCGGTGCCGCCGACTGGAGCGGTCTCGAGCTGCACCTGCGCCCGACCCGTAGCCGGATGACCCCGACTCGGATCGACCAGATACCACGTGCCTGGGGGACTGGTCACCGGGTCGAACAAGTTGGCGCCTTCGATCTCGTCCGACGACTCATCGAAGACGAACCGGTACAGCGGCTGTCCCGCGTAGGTCACCTGCTGCACCGACCTGCCCGATAGCACGTCGGTGCGAGTCACCGTGCCGAGCAGGGTGGGATTCACCCCCGAGCCCGCGATCGGCGCACCGTCGGTGAGAAGCGCCGGCCAGAGAACGGTGTCGCAGGGCAGGCCAAGGGCGTTCGCGTTGTCGCTACACGCGAAGTCCGCTCCGGAAAGCGCATGGAGCTGGTCCGACGTGAGCAGGTACAGAGAGCAACCTGCGTAGGCGCCCGCTCCGACGACCAGAACCTTGCCGAACGGCGCTTTCGTCACGGCCGAAACGGTCGCGGGGCCGGTAGGGGCGCTGGTCACGGGATCGGCGCAAGAACTGCTTTGGGCATCCGCGGCAGGGCTGAATTGAAGGACGGTGATCGCGACCGTGGCCGCGAGCAGGCCGCCGACGATGATGCGGCGCATCACGGTTTCTCCTCTCTTTCGTAGGAATACGGGTCGAGGACGCGCACTCTGGTGATGCGGTCGACCGGCAGGTCGCTGTGGCGGGCCGCTCTGCGGATCGCCTCCGGGCTCGGCGCCTCGTAGAGGCAGAGCATCGTCCCGGTGTCCTCGTTCACGTACGAGTGGAACCAGGTCACCCCGTCGTCGGCGTTGCACTCGAGGACGGCCTCGACCGCAAGCTCAGGCGCGCCTTCGAACGTGCGCTCGACGAGGTAGCGTGGCACGCCTCGACGCTACGAGCCGCGCGCCGTCCGCGAATCGGCAGGACCACCCAGTTTGGGACGGCTCGCTACCCAGCTTGGGGAGCGAGCCCGAGCCGCACCGCCTCCGCGCCCGCCTGAGCGCGTGTGCGCAACGACAGCTTCCGCAGGATCGCCGAGACGTGGCGGTCGACCGTCCGCTCGGACAGGAAAAGCCGCTCCGCGATCTCGGCATTGCGCAGGCCCTCGGCGAGCAGTGCGAGCACCTCGATCTCGCGCGCGGTCAGCCCGGCCGGGTTCTCGCGCGTCGACGGGCGCGGGCCGCGGGGCAGCCCGCGGACGCCGCGCTCGCGGAGGCGGCGGGCGACGATCGCGGCAGCAGGCCGCGCACCCAGCCCCCGGAGCTCGTCGAGCGCGCGCAGAAGCAGGTCCTCGGAGTCGGCGCCCGCGAGCGCGAGCGCGGCGTCGTACGGCGAGTCGAGCCCGGTCCAGCGTTCGGCCGCGCGCCCGGCATCGCCGGCGAGCTCGGCCGCCCACGGGTCGGGCACCACGATCGGCAGCTCCTCGTGGACGCCGGCCCGGTGGCGCCAGCAGGCGAGCTCGCCCACGATCCACGGCGCGCGCCGGCGCAGGGCAAGGGCGAGCGCAGCGTCCGTCATCTCGACGACCGCCTCAGCTCGACCCTCGAGCCAGGCAGCCTCGGCCCTCGCAGCCGCGGCCGGCTCTACCCGCTGCAACTCGCCGCTGGGTTCCGCGAGCGCCCACGCCTCGTCCAGCAGCGGCCATCCTTCCGGGTCACCGCGGCGCGCGCGCACGAGCCCGGCCACCGACAGGGCGACGACCCTCGGCACCGGCGCACTGCGGGGATCGCGGAGAACAACGCTCGCAGATTCGCTCGCGCCCTCCCAGTCGCCGCGATCGAGCTGCAGGCGGGCCTTGAACGCGAACGAGAACAACCGCCACAGCTCCAGTCCACGCTCGGTGCACAGCTCCAGTGCGCGTTCCAGGCGGTGGTCGGCGTCACCGTAGTTGCGCCCCCGAGGAGACGACCAGAAAAACGCAACCAGCGCGCGTCCTGCATGCTCGTCCAGGCCCGCCTCGAGTGCGAGCTCGAGCGCTCGCTCGAGCGCTCGCCTCCACGACCGACCCGCGAGCATCTCGGCGTTGGCGATGTTCGTGAGCGCGTAGACCTCCGCCTCCACATCGCCGAGCTCGATGGCACGATTGGCCCACGCGATCGTCTCCTCGCCGTCCTCGAGATGCTGGTGGAGGTGGGAGAGATTGGCGTAGGCGAGTGCGAGCTCGCGTCCCGGAGACTGCGACTCGAGGGTCGCAACCGCCTCACGGCCGACGCGCATCGCGTCCTCGGTGCGGCCGACGTAGCGAAGGAGGCGTGAGAGGGAGCGGAGTGCGTCGCCCTCCCGCCGCCGGTTGCCGGCTCGGCGGAAGCACTCGACGGCATCCTCCTCGGCATCGATCGCGGCGTCGAACTCGCCGATCAGGTAGCAGGCGTAAGCGCGGCGGTCGAAGAGCTCTCCCTGCACCTCGTCACCGAGGCTGTCAGCGAAGCGAAGGGCGCGCGCGTACTGTGCCGCAGCCTCGCGGTGGGCGCCGACGGCCGCGGCGTGCTCTGCAGCGACGGGCGCGAGCTCGAGCACCGCCGCCGCATCTCCCGCCGCCTCGGCGTGATGCGCCAGCCACGCTAGATCCAAGCGGCCCCCCGGCGGGACGCGCAGCGCCTGCAACGCCGATCTGTGCAGGCTTACGCGGTGCTGCGGGTTGATCGACTCCTCTACCACCAGCCGCGCCAGCTCGTGCCGGAACGCGACCGCATGATCCTCGAATCGGAGCATCCCAGAGGCGACGCACTCGTCGAGCGCGACCATGGCATCGCCGGCGATCGCCTCCAGCAGCCACAGCTCGCTGCGCTGCGGCACGACCGCGACCGCGTCCAGCAGGTCGCGCGCCTGCGGCTCGAGCCGCGCCGCGCGCGCAAGGACAGCGTCGCGGATGGTCGCCGGGACTGCGCCACTACCGCCGGCCAACGCCTCGGTGACGAAGAACGGATTCCCGGCCGTTTTTGCATAGAGATCCGCCGCATCGACGCCGTACGGACGGGCGAGCTCCGCGACCGCCTGCGGCGAAAGCGGCTCCAGCTGCAGGCGGACGATCCCGGCCGCTGTCGCCACATCGCCGAGCACGACCCACAGCGGATGCGTCCGCGGCAGCTCGTCGCTGCGATACGTCACGACGACCAGCGCGCCCAACCGCTCGACTCGCCGACCAAGCAGACGCACGACGTCGAGCGTCGCCTCGTCCGCCCAATGCACGTCCTCGATCACGAGCACCGCATTCCTGCGCGAGCGCAACTCGTCGACGAGCGTCGCAAACACCGACTGCACCGGCTCCTCCGCCGCCACCACCCGCTCCAGTCGTCCCCCGACTGCCCCCGCCATGTCGACAAACGGGCCGAGCGGCCGAGGCGCCCACAGTCCGTCGCAGGCGCCGGCCAGCACCTCCACTCCCGGCCGATCCGAGCAGAAGGCACGAACGAGCGCGCTCTTGCCGACCCCCGCCTCCCCCGACACCAGTACCAATCGGCCCTCGCCGCGCCGGGCAGAGGCGGACGCCTCTCCCAGCGCCGCAATCGCCTCCTCCCGCTCGAGCAGACCGGCCGTGGAATCGACGGTAGTCACCGCTCTCCCATCCGGCCAATCCTGCAACCCTTCGCGCCCGGCTGCAAGCCAAGTCTCGGCTCGCCCGACGGGGCTTCGGTGAAGCTCAGCCTGACCGGGCCAGGCGGCAGCGTGTCATCACCGAGTCCACACGGTCAGACCAGATGGGCCTGTAGATCTCCGCGCTGTCGCTGCAGAAGCTGTCCGCCTCAGAGACGACGCGGCAGGCAATCACGCTGCATTCATGCGTAACCGCTCCAGCTGAACGTGGTGGCCCCGACCGTTTGAACAAAGGGCCTGCGGCTCATCGCGGCACGCACAGCCCGGACCTCTACATGCCCATCGAGTGGTGAAAGACGCGAATTTGCAGGCACTTTCACTGCGAAGACGATGCCACATCATCACCGAGACCTCACCTGGAGACACCGATACGGCAAGCCTCCGGCCAGACGCCGAAGCCCGCGAACCGCTTGCGCAGTCCCCGGGCTCCGACGCACGCACTCTCGCACACCTTTGGCGACTTCGTCAAGCTTCTTCCGGCGTGAGCCAAGCTCTTGAGCCGCGCGTGACCGCGATCGACACGTCAGAGCGGGCGGCGATAGCGGGAGCCAGGCGCCAGTGCAAAAGTGATGTGGTGCCCCAAGGACGCCGTCGTCGTCGAAGGGCTTCGCAAGCGCTTACGGGTCGACGGAAACGCATGGCTGCGTGGATCCTCCAACCCGCGTTTGGGCCACGAATGGGCCACGCGGCCGTGTTGTCGAGTAAGACTACGAACCGGCGGCGACGGACT
>JAICZB010000201.1 GCA_025933895.1 Thermoleophilia bacterium | reverse complement strand
CCCGTTCTCTATTTCGAGCACAAGCACCTCTACCGGCGGATCAAGGGCGAGGTGCCCGAGGAGCGCTACGTGACGCCGCTCGGCAAGGCGCGCATCCACCGCGAAGGCGACGACGTCTCGGTGATCACGTGGGGCGCGATGGTCTACACGGCCGACGAGGCGGCGCAGCAGCTCTCCTCCGACGGCGTCTCGGTCGAGATCGTCGACCTGCGCACAGTCATGCCGTGGGACAAGGCGGCGGTGCTCGAGTCGGTGCGGAAGACGTCGAAGGTGCTCGTCCTGCACGAGGACACGCGCAGCGGCGGCTTCGGCGGCGAGATCGCGGCGACGATCGCGGAGGAGGCGTTCGAGGATCTCGACGCTCCTCTCAAGCGGCTCGCCGCTCCCGACACGCCCGTCCCGTTCTCGCCGGGCCTCGAGAAGGCATTCATCCCGCAGGTCGACGACGTCGTCGCCGGCCTGCGCGAGCTGGTGGAGTATTAAAGGAGAGGAATGGCCACGGAGACCGCAGTCGACGTCGTGATGCCGCAGATGGGCGTGTCCGTCTCGGAGGGGACGATCACGCGCTGGCTGAAGCAGGAGGGTGAGCAGATCGAGGCCGACGAGCCGCTGCTCGAGATCTCCACGGACAAGGTCGACACCGAAGTGCCGAGCCCGGCTTCCGGGACGCTGACGCAGATCCTCGTCCAGGAGGGCGAGACGGTCGACGTCGGGACGAAGCTCGGCCAGATCGGCGGCAGCGCCGGTGCCGCAGCTCCGGCGCAGGAGACCGAGCCGGGACCTGCAGCTGCCGAGGCAGCGCCCCCGGAGCCGGCCACCGCGCAGGCGGCGGCCGAGGCCGATGCCGCTTCGCCCGCCGAGAGCCCGGCGCCGACCGCTCCGGAGCCTTCCGCGGCTCCTCCCGCCGCCGAGCCCGCGCCCGCAGCGACTCCGACGGGCAACGGCAAGGCGTTCGTCTCCCCGGTCGTCGCGCGCATCGCCGGCGAGCACGGGATCGACCCGGCACAGGTGCCGGGCACGGGCTCGGGCGGCCGCGTGACGAAGAAGGACATCCTCGCCTTCGTCGAGTCCGGGGGCGCCGCGCAAGAGCAGCAGCCACCGCCTCAGCAGGCGCCGGCACCCGAGCAGGCGGCTCCCGCACCCGCGGAGGCGCCGGCTCCGGCTCCGGCCGCACCGGCCGAGGCGCCTGCTGCGCCGCCCAAGCCTCCGGCTCCCGCGCCGGTCGCCGCGGGCGAGACGCTGCCCGGCGAGACCGTCGAGCCGATCACCGCGATGCGTCGCGGCATCGCCGAGCACATGCGACGCTCGCTCGACACGTCCGCCCACGTGACGAGCGCGATCGAGATCGACTTCTCGCGCATCGTGGACGTCCGCAACCGGCTGAAGAAGGAGTACCAGGCCGCCTACGGCGTCAACCCGACGTACCTCGCCTTCGTCGCGAAGGCCTCGGTCGAGACGCTGCGCGACTACCCGTATGTCAACGCCGAGATGCGCGGCGACTCGATCGTCACACGCAACTTCGTCAACCTCGGCATCGCCGTCGAGCTCGCCGAGGGCAAGGGCCTGATCGTCCCCGTGATCCGCAACGCCGAGGGCCTGAACCTGCTCGGGCTCGCGCGGGGCATCGCCGAGATCGCCGCAAAGGCGCGCAACAAGCAGCTCGTCCCCGACGACGTCCAGGGCGGCACGTTCACGATCACGAACCCGGGCGGCTACGGCACCTTCCACGGAACGCCCGTGATCAGCCAGCCCCAGTCGGCGATTCTCGGCACGTACGCGCTCGTGAAGCGGCCGTGGGTCGTCGAGGACGACCTCGGCAAGGACGTGATCGCGATCCGGCCGCTGATGAACATCACGCTCACATACGACCACCGGCTCGTCGACGGCGCGCTCGCCGGCCGCTTCCTCCGCGACCTCCGCGAGCGGCTCGAGAGCTGGGAGGGCGACGGGGAATAGTGGCGCAGCGGCTCGTCCCGTTCCTCGGCTACGAGGACGCGGCCGCCGCGATCGACTGGCTCTGCGCGGCGTTCGGCGCCGTGGAGGACGCCGACTCGCGCCAGACGGGCGAGGACGGCACGATCGGGCACGCCGAGCTGGATCTCGAGGGCTCGACGATCTTCCTCTCGACACCGGCCGGCTACGTCGGCTCGCACACGCATCGCGAGAGCTGTGAGATCGAGCGCCGGATACACGAGAACCCGTGGGTCATCGACGGCCTGTTCGTCGAGGTGGACGACGTCGACGCGCACCACGCTCGCGCCGCGGAGGCCGGCGCCAGCGTCCTCCGCGAGCCCGAAGAGCCGGGCATCGGCTACCGGATCTACACAGCGGAGGACATCGAGGGCCACCGCTGGATGTTCGGCGAGCGGCTCTAGCAGCAGCGCTGCCCGGGACGATCCAGTCGACCGAGAACAACCTGTCCTCGCGGACTTGGGCTTCGCGGAGTTCGCCGACTAGGCAACTGCCGCAAGCACGCCGGCGAGCGGCCGTGGGATCTCGTCCCGCTCGAGGGCGGCGATCAGCAACGGCGGGTACCGCTTGCTCCGGCGGTCGGAGGCCCGCAACCAGCGGCGCAGCTGCGCTTCGACGGGACGCCCTCGCCAGTAGGGCTGGTTCTGGAAGTTGCGGAAAGTGTCCAGGTCGTCCTGCGCAGCGAGAACTACCTCCGCGCGCGCCGTCCCGACCGCGCGGAGCAGCTCGTCCTCGAGGTCTCGGACGCAGACGTAGGTCGCAGCGCCGAGCACCCTGCGGAACCAGCGTTCCTCGCCGGCGTCGCACAGGCCCGCCACTCGCTCGCCCGCATACGGCGCGAACGCCCGCCGGATCGCCTGTGCACCGCCGATCGGGACGATCTCCACGCCGTCGCCGGCGAGATCCCGTCCGAGCCTCGCCGCGACGGCTTCGAGCGCGATCCGGTCCGTGATCCCCTCGACGAGAACGACTCCGCCCATGCCCGCCAAGCTAGCCTGAGCCCGTGGCGACCGGCGGCTACCTCCTGCAGCTCGGCGAGGTGCCCTACCTCGAGGCCTGGGACGTGCAGCGCTCGCTCGCCGGCGCGGTGTCGCAGGGAGCGATCCCCGACACGATCGTCCTCCTGGAGCACCCGTCCGTCGTGACGCTCGGCCGGCGCACGGACGAGAGCTCGGAGCTCCACGTCCCCGAAGGCGCCGAGGTCGAGGTCGTCGAGACAGACCGCGGCGGCAAGTCGACCTACCACGGGCCCGGCCAGCTCGTCTGTTACCCGATCCTCGACCTCAAGCGGCACGGCCGCGACGTGAAGCAGTACGTCCGGAATCTCGAGGAAGCGCTGATCGGGACGCTCGCTCCGCTCGGCGTCGAGGCGAGCCGACTGGAAGGACTGACCGGCGTATGGCTCGAGCGTCCGCCGCGCAAGATCGCGTCGATCGGCGTCCACGTCTCGCGCTGGGTGACGACTCACGGCTACGCGCTCAACGTCGACCTCGACCCCGCTCCGTTCACCGACTGGATCACGGCGTGCGGGCTCGAGGACGCGATGTTCACGACAATCGCGCGCGAGCTCGAGCGGCCGGTGACGGTCGAAGAGGCGCGACCGCACGCGGTCGCCGCGCTCGAGGAGGTCTTCGGACTCGAGCTCGAGGAGCTGCCGGCCGAGAACGGCGCAGGCCTCTGGGCCCAGCCCGTCCACGCCTCGCTGGCCCGTTAGCATCGAAGGATGATCGCCTCCCACTTCCGACTCCTCGTCGCAGACTTCGAGAAGACGTTCCGGTTCTATCGAGAGGTCGTCGGGTTGCCCACGGGGTATCCGCCGGACGCGTCCGGGCCCTACGCCGAGTTCGAGCTCGGCGGCGACAAGTACCTGGGCCTGTTCGACCGGGCGCTGATGCTCGAAGCGGTCGGGCGTCCGGCTGATTCGCAGCGCGCGCCGGACGACCATGCAGTGTTGTGCATCTCGGTCGAGGACGTCGACGAGGAGGCGCGGCGGCTACAAGGCCTCGGGGTCGAGCTCGCGGCGCCGCCGGCGGACCACGAGCCGTGGGAGATGCGAACGGTCTACGTGCGCGACCCCGAAGGCAACCTCGTCGAGTTCTACGGCCCGCTCAGCAGGAGCTAGGTCGGCAGCCAGTCCTCGCGAAAGTCGCCGTCCTGCCGCGACGGGAAGCGGGCGTACGCGACGTCGGGGTCGGTCGTCGCCTCCTCGGCGCTTGCGTCGTGCTTCATCGCCACGTCCGAGTACGGGTAGCCGCCCCAGTCGGGCCCGTCCTGCTTCTCGCGGGCGCCGATCGCGAGGATCGCGGACGGCCCAGAGCCGGCGCCGACGATCGTGTGCGGCACGCCCGGCGGACAGTGGAAGTAGTCCCACTGCCGCAGCGGATGCTCCTCGTCCTCCCGCCCGGGCCGCTGCAAGCGGCCCGGGGTCTGCCGCCGGGCGTCGCCGGCTTCGCCGGCGGCGCTTCCAGCACCAACGATCAGGACCGCCTCGCCCGAGAGCACGAGGAATCCCTCCTGGTCGGCCTCCCAGTGGTACATCGACATCGGCTCGCCAGGCCCGAGGACGAAGAGGTTGACGCCGACCTGAGCGTCGTCGTCGCAGTGGAAGTCGCTGACGAAGCCCCGCGGGCCGCGATCCCACCATTTCATCTCGCGGACGTTGCGGACGAACCAGGTCACGGCCGGAACTCTAGGCCGTCCAGGACGACGTCGAGGTAGCGCCGCCACTGGCCGGCCGGAGCGCTCGTCAACGCAGAACGAACGAGGAGCTGGACGTCGACCGGTT
>JAICZB010000170.1 GCA_025933895.1 Thermoleophilia bacterium | reverse complement strand
GAGAAGTCGATGCTCACCGTTTCGTCCTGACGGCGCTCCTCGACCATGCCACGCTGGGTGAGCGCGCGCCTATCGGCTCCGGTTACCGGCTGCTCGATCATGAGGGAGAAGCTGCGCGGCCAGAGCCGCCGGGTCGCGACGACGTTTCCCTCTGCGGCGAGCAATGTGATGTGGGCTGCGAGGTAGATCCAGGAGAGCAGGCCGATCACCAGGCCGAAGGTGCCGTAGACGTTGCTCGCGTGCTTCAAGGTGTGGCCGACGTAGTAGCCGCCGAGGGTTTGCAGCAGTTCGTAGAGGATCCCGGCCGCGACCGCGCCGCCGCGTAGTTGCCGCCAGCTCACCTCACGGGCGGTGAGGACGCGGAAGGCGAGCCAGAAGAGGCCGATGTTGAGCGCGGTCGAGAGTACGAGCGAGCCGATCTTCCAGGAGACGCCGAACCCGGCGCCGACCGTTGCGAGCGCGGCGAGGACGGTTGTCGCGATCGCGCCGCCGCCGAGCAGCAGTAGCAATAGGAGCGCACGTCCGCGAGCGTGTAGCGGGTCGGGGCGGCGTTTGAAGGGGACGCCCCAGAGGTGGTTCATCGCGTTCTGCGACGCGAGGAAAACGCCCATTCCCGCCCAGAGCGCTGCAGTGAGCCCGAGGACGAGCGCAAGCGTGCTGCCGTGCAGGGAACCGTGGCTGAGCTGCGGCCCGATCACCGGGAACTGGCCGAGCGCGGAATCGACGATCCTCTGCTCGAGGTGTCGGTGACTCTGGAGAATGAAGCCGAGCACCGTCGTGAGGATGAGCAGCAGCGGGAAGATCGCGAAGAAGCCGTAGTAGGTGATCGTGGCGGCGTGGTAGCCGCCCTGGTCGTCGGCGTACTTCTGCAGCACCGCGAGCGGGAAGCCCAGCCAGGGGTGCCGCTGCTGGAAGCGATCGAAGCGGCTGTATCGCTCGCCAAACCTGCTCATCTGATCGTCCTGGGGCAAGCTCGTCGGCCTGCACGTGCTGAGGTTCTAGGGCTGAGTGCCTGCTTGCTCGATCAGCGACACGGCAAACGGGTTCAACGGCGGTGGGGTGGGCGACTCGCCGCGCCTCTCGTCGCAGACGCGCTTCGCGGTGTGAGCCTGCGGTCGGCGGGGGAACGGGAGAGTATGCGGTGTGAGCGTCCTCTTACCGACCGAGCGTGGCTCGGGGCGCGCTCGGGATGAGCGGAGAGCCCGAGAGCGAGTTCCTGGGCCTGGTGGTGCACGAGTTGCGCTCGCCGATCGCGGTGATCGTCGGGCTCGCGGCCACGCTTGAGGGGCGCCGGCACGAGCTGACTGAGGAGCAGGTCGACGAGTCGCTGCGCAGGATTCATGCGCAGGGTGGCCAACTCGCGAATCTCGTAGACGACCTGTTGGATCTGGCGCAGGTCGAGGCGGGGCGCTTTCGGGTCGTCCTCGAGTCCGTTGATTTGGCGGACGCATGTCGGCGGGCGCTCGAGGACGCGCCGCCACCGCGAAGGGGTTCTGTCGAGTTGGCCCTGCCTGAGGGGCTGTGGGTGAGCGCCGATCCGGCGCGGCTGGAGCAGGTGCTGGTGAACCTGCTCACGAATGCGTACCGGTACGGGGGCGGGCGTGTGCGAGTGGAGGCGACGCGCACGTCGAAGGAGGTGCTGCTCTCGGTTTCCGATGACGGCTCCGGTGTGCCGGCGGAGCTGGCCGAGAGGTTGTTCGAGAAGTTCAGCCGGCAGACGAGCGACGGGCACGGTGCCGGGCTCGGCCTGGCGATCGTGCATGGTCTGGTGGACGCGTTCGGCGGCCGGGTGTGGTACGAACCGGGGCAGCCGAACGGCGCCTGCTTCCTCATGTCGTTGTGCGAGGCGGAGCCGAGGCTGGATAATCGATCGGTCGGGTCCGACCGGCAGAGGTGGGGCGAGGGCGTGAGCAAGATCCTGGTGGTCGACGATGAGTCGAACATGCGCTTTCTCCTTCGCATGGTCTTCGAGACGGAGGGGTTCGAGGTTGTAGAGGCGCATCACGGCGCCGCGGCGCTGGAGCGGGTGAAGGAAGAGCTGCCGGACCTGATCGTGACCGACCTGATGATGCCGGTGATGAACGGCCGCGATCTGGTCGAACGCCTGCGCGACGACCCCGCCACGGCCGGGATCCCGATCATCGTGATCAGCTCGAGCCGGAACATCGAGCTGACGGGCGCCGACGCGGCGCTCCGCAAGCCGTTCGACCTGGACGAGCTGCTGGACACTGCGCGTTCGCTGAGCCGGAAGGATGCGGCCTGATGGAGCGGCTCGGCACCGGGATCGCCGAGCTCGACCTGGCGCTCGGCGGAGGCATTCCGGTCGGCTCGCTGGTGGTGTTTGCGGGCGGGCCCGGGACGGGGAAGACGATCCTCGCCCAGCAGATCTGTTTCAAGACCGCGACCGCCGAGCGGAAGGCGGTCTTCTATACCACTCTGGCCGAGCCGCACGCGAAGCTCGTCCGCTACCTGGAGGGATTCGAGTTCTTCGACGCGGACGGCCTCGACGAGCGGGTCGAGTTCGTCAACCTCGCGGACCTGCTGCTCGAAGAACAGGGCAAGGACGGCGACCCGCTGGGGCCGATGATCAGCGAGATCGTCCGCGTCTGCTTCGAGCGCAAGCCCTGCCTGATCGTGATCGACAGCGCCAAGGCATTGCGCGACTTCGTCGACGAGGGCGCCCTGCGCCGGGTCATCTACGACCTGGCAGGCAAGGTCGCCCACAGCGACACCGTCGTCCTGTTCCTCGGTGAGTACAGCCCCGACGAGCTGGAGAGCTCGCCGGAGTTCTCGCTCGCCGACGGCATCGTCTACCTCGCCTACGAAGCGCACGAGCCGGTCGACCGGCGCTGGCTGCGGGTGACCAAGCTGCGCGGCTCCGACCACCTCGGCGGCAAGCACTCGCTCGAGATCGACCAGACCGGCATCAGAGTCTCGGCACGGCTCGAATCGCTGGCCCCGGTGAGCTTCACGCTCGAGAACGGCCGGATCCCGAGCGGGATCCCCGGCCTGGACGAGATGATCGTCGGCGGCATCCCGGCCGGCGACTCGACCGCCCTGCTCGGCCCGTCCGGCTCGGGCAAGACGATCGCCGCGCTCCAGTTCGTCGCGCAGGGGCTCGAGAGCGGGGATCGTTGCCTGTACGTCTCCTTCCAGGAGGACGCCAACCAGCTCATCAAGAAGGCCGCCTCCTTCGGCCACCACCTCGCCGCTGCCCGCGACTCGGGCCAACTCGGCATCTACCACGTACCGCAGGGCAACCTCGACCTCGACGTGCTCGGCGCCGCCGTGCGCGCCGCAACCGCGGACGGAAAGGTGCGGCGGATCGTGATCGACAGCCTTGCCGAACTCGTCTTCGCCGCCCGCGAGGCCGAACGCTTCCCCGCCTACTCACGCACCCTCGTCGGCTTCATGCGCGCCTGCGGCGCCACCTCGCTGATCACCAGCGAGATCGCAACGCTCGGCCCCCTTTCCACACCGCTCGGCGGGCTCTCCTTCCTCTTCCACAACGTCATCCTTCTCCGCTACATCGAGATGGACTCCGAAATGCGCCGCGCCGTCAACGTGCTCAAGATGCGCGACTCCGACCACGAGAAAGGACTGCGCCACTACGACATCGACGGCGATGGGTTCGCCGTCGGAGACAAGCTCGAGGGACTGACCGGCGTACTCGGCTGGAGCGCGCTGCGCGAGCACGACTCCAGGTAGCCCGCGAGACGTTGAACGTGCGACGCCGAATGCACTTTGCTCGAGCCCGCTTCAACAATCGCTCTCTTCGACATAATGCACCAACTTGCAGGCACTTCTTGATGGGCCGTGCAGGGATCGAACCTGCGACCTTGGGATTAAGAGCGGATGCGGGACGTCTGGTGTGTTCTCGGGCGAACTCGTAAGGCCGCACCACTAAGCAAAGCCGGCTCCGGTGAACTTGGGCCCCGCTGTAGGTCCGATCTCACCCACGAGGGCGAGCATCGCCGGGTCGGGCTTCCTCTGCAGCGATGGTTGAGGACCTCCGCCGTTCGAAGCGCTCGAGGTGGAGCAACGGCGGGCAACGCCGCGGGCCCGTCGGAGCTACCCTCGCACGTTGATGTCGACCCGGCTTCCTGTCGGCAGGACCTTGCGGGTCGCGATCCTCGCGCCGATCTCCTGGCGGGTGCCGCCGCGCCGATACGGTCCGTGGGAGCAGTTCGCCTCTCTGTTGACCGAGGGCTTGGTCAGGCGGGGAGTCGCCGTCACCTTGTTCGCCACCGCAGACTCCCTCACGACGGCTCAACTCGTCGGCACGGCGCCGACCGGCTACTCGGAGGATCCGGCATTACATGCGAAGGCGTGGGAGGCGCTGCACATCTCGGCGGCGTTCGAACGTGCAGGCGAGTTCGATGTGATCCACAACAGCTTCGATTTCCTGCCACTGACCTACAGCGGTTTAGTTGACACCCCGGTCGTGACGACGATCCACGGGTTCTCGTCGGAGCAGATCGTTTCCGTGTTCGAGAAGTACAACGGGCGCGGCTACTACGTTGCGATCAGCGATGCCGACAGGCACGAGCGTCTCGACTACGTCGCCACGATCCACCACGGCATCGACCTGCGCGCATTCGAGCTTCAGCGAACGCCGGGCAATTACCTCCTGTTCTTCGGGCGGATCCATCCGGACAAGGGGACGGTGGAGGCGATCGACGTCGCCGAGCGCGCCGGCATGCCGCTGACGATCGCCGGGATCGTCCAGGACCGCGGCTACTTCGAGCAGCTTGTGGAGCCGCGGCTCGACGGGGAGCGGGTGAGCTACGTCGGCCCGGTCGGCCCCCACCGACGGGGCGGCCTGCTCGGCGGCGCGAGGGCGCTTCTGCACCTCGTCAACTTCGACGAGCCGTTCGGCTTCAGCGTCGTCGAGGCGATGGCCTGTGGCACGCCGGTCGTTGCGCGGCGGCGCGGCTCGATGGCAGAGATCGTCGATCACGCCGAGAACGGCTTCCTCGTCGATACCCAGGAGGAGGCGGTTGCCGCCGTCCACGCTTCGGGCGCACTCGACCGCGAAGCCGTGCGCGCATCGGTGGAAGTGCGCTTCGACGTCGAGCGGATGGTGGACGACTACCTCGCCCTCTATCGGCGCGTCGTCGAGCTCCACCGCGATGCGCAGATCGGCAAAGAGGAGACCCGCTGAGCAAGAGCTCGCTGGGAGAGCCGTTCCGGGTCGGCGTCAACTACTGGCCCGCCCGCACCGCGATGAGCTGGTGGTCGAGGTTCGATCGCGCGGAGGTTGCAACCGACTTTGCGCGGATCGCGGCCTGCGGTCTCGACTCCGTGAGGTTCTTTCTCACCTGGGAAGACTTCCAACCGGCGCCGGACGAGGTCGACCGATCCATGCTCGAGCGGCTCGTCGAGGTCGCCGATCTCGCCGCCGGGCTCGGGCTCGCGCTGATCCCGACCCTCTTCACCGGTCACATGAGCGGCGTGAACTGGATCCCCGCGTGGGCGCTCGGAGGCTCGGACGGTGATCCTCGCTTCCGGGTCGTCTCGGGTGGCAGGGTTGCCCAGAACGGGCTCCGAAATTGGTATACGGATCCGGCGGTTGGAGCCGCTCAGGCCCTCTTTGCCGCGCAGGCCGCCGCCGCTCTCGCTGGTCATGACGCGGTCTGGGCATGGGATCTCGGCAACGAGAACTCGAACTGTGTGATCCCACCGACCAGGGCATCGGCGCGCGCCTGGCT
>JAICZB010000151.1 GCA_025933895.1 Thermoleophilia bacterium | reverse complement strand
GTCCGGTAGCGGAAGCCCCCGGATAGCGGCGGCGGCTCGGGAGGCTCCGGCAGATCGCGCGCGAGGAAGTGCATCAGCGAACCCTGGCGCGTGAGCTCGGCCTCGCCGTCCTCGGCGAAGCCGTTCCGCAGGAGCGCGGTTCGCACCTCTTCGTCGTCCTCGAAGGCGACAGTGGTGCGTGCGTCGGGCTCGGCGAGGATCTCGTCGAGCAGGTCGAGCCGGTCGCGACGGACGTCGAACTCGAGCAGCGCGCGATCCCCGTTCAGCCACGACCAGGCGACGGTGCGGCCGCCGTCCTTCCAGATCCGGATCTTCCACTCGTCCTCGCGCCCCTCGTGCTGCCGGAGCCCCCACGTGACGTCGCCGACGTGCCACTGAGCGCGCACGCCGAGCTCGCGCCGCTGCTCGAGGGCGAGCTCGTGCATCGCTGCGATGATCTCGGGCGTGAGTCGCACGTACGAGGAGCTGGAGGTCGGGGCCGTCTACGGAAGCCGCTTCGGGCGCACCGTACTGGAGGCCGACAACGTCTGGTTCACGCTGCTCACGCACAACACGAACCCGATCCACTTCGACGCGGAGTACGCCGCCACGACCGAATGGGAGCGGCCGCTGGTCGACTCGACGTTCACGCTCGCGCTCGTCACGGGCCTGTCCGTCGCGGATGTGTCGGAACGCGGCGTCAACCTGGGCTGGCGCGAGGTGCGGCTACCTGCGCCGGTCTTCGCCGGCGACACGATCCGGACCGAGACGGAGGTGCTCGGGAAGCGGGAGTCGAAGTCGCGGTCCGGCTTCGGCATCGTCACCGTGCGCACGCGCGGCCTCAACCAGCGTGACGAGACCGTGATCGAGTTCGAGCGCTCCATCATGCTCCCGTTGACCTCGTAGAGTGAGCGCGATGGACGTCTTCGAGGCGGTGGAGGCTGCACGCGAGCAGCACGGCGTGCCGGGAGTCGCAGTCGGCGTGCTCGAGGAGGGCGAGGAGCAGCACCAGAGCTACGGCGTCACGAGCATCGAGAACCCGCTCGAGGTGACGCCGGACACCCGCTTCCAGGTCGGCTCGATCACGAAGACGTTCACCGGGACCGCGATCTGCGAGCTCGTCGCCCGCGGAGACCTCGATCTCGACCGGCCGGTCCGCGAATACGTCCCCGGCCTCGTGTTGGCGGACACGGACGCGACGGAGCGAGTCACGTTGCGCCACCTGCTCTCGCATACCGGCGGGTGGTTCGGCGACTACTTCGACGACACCGGCTGGGGCGACGACGCGGCGGCCGTCTATGTCGAGCGTATGCGCGAGCTCCCGCAGCAGACTCCCGTCGGGGAGCTGTGGGCATACAACAACGCCGGCTTCGCGCTGGCGGGCCGCGCGGTCGAGCTCGTGACCGGCAAGCGCTTCGAGGATGCCGTGCAGGAGCTCGTGCTCGATCCGCTCGACCTCAGTTCGACGACGTTCTGGCCGTGGGAAGTCATGACCGAGCGGTTCGCCGTAGGTCACGTCGGCGAGGGCGAGGAGCTCCAGGTGGCGCGCCCCTGGCCCGTGGGACGGTCCGCACACGCGGCCGGCGGGATCGCCTCGACGACGCCGGACCTTCTTCGCTACGCACGCCTGCACCTGGATCCACCGCCGGCGCTCGCGCGCATGCAGATCCCGCAGGCGCCCACGGCGGAGGAAGGCGAGTGGGTCGGATTGACCTGGTATGGCCAGGATCGCTTCGGCACGCTCCTCCACGGGGGCGGCACCAACGGCCAGATTTCGCTGCTCGTCCTCGTGCCTGCACGCTCCTTCGCGATGGCGCTGCTCACCAACCATTCGCCCGGCGGGCTGCAGGTGATCGAGGCGGCACTCCGAGAGGCCGGCCTGGCGGCGGACGAGCCCCAGCCCATCGAGGACGTGCCGATCGAGGGATACGCGGGCGTCTTCGAGACGACCGTCGACCGCATCACGCTCTCTCCGCTGGACAACGCGAGGATGCGCGTCGAGAGCGAGTCTCTCGGCGGCTTCCCGACGAAGGACTCGCCGCCGGGCCCGCAGCTGCCGCCCGCGGAGGCGTTCTTCTACACGCCGGAGCGGTGGTACGTCGAGGCCGGGCCGCTGAAAGGCATGCGCGGCCACTTCATCCACGATGACGACGGCGCGCTGCGCTGGCTTCGCGCCGGCGGCCGGCTCTTCCGACGCGTCTAGCCGGCGTGATCCGGACGGAACGGCTGCTGCTGCGGAAGCCCGTGCTCGAGGACGCGGAGGCGTTCCTCGAGCTCTTCACGGATCCGGTGGCGATGGAGTTCATCGGCGGAGTCCATCCGAACGCGCGGAACGACCCGCAGTTCCCGATCCACCGCTGGCTCGAGCGTTGGGATCAGAACGGCGTCGGACCGCTCGTCGCGGAACGGCGCGAGGACGGCCTGGTCGTCGGTCGGGCCGGGCTGCTCGTCTGGGATGTCCGTACCTGGACGCTGACGACGTTCGACAGCGCCGGCGAATACGCGCAGCCCGAGCTGGGCTGGGCGTTCATCCGCGCGCATTGGGGCCATGGGTATGCGACCGAAACTGCGCTGGCCGTCCGCGAGTGGGCTCGGGCTCAGATCGGGATCGGCCGACTGATCTCGGTGATCGCGCCCGCGAACGTCCGCTCGCAGCGGCTCGCCGAGCGACTCGGCGCCACGCCGGGCGAAACGGTCGAACTGTTCGACAACGGCCCACACGTCGTCTGGGAGCACCCGCGGTGATCGTCGAGACCGAGCGCCTCGTCCTCCGCAAGCCTCGCCTCGAGGACGCGCATGATCTCGTCGAGGCGTACTCCGACGCGGAGACCATGCGCTACATCGGTGACGGCGCGACGAAGGACCTTGCGGGAACCGAGGATGCGATCCGGCGCTGGCTCCAGCGATGGGACGAGTGGGAGATCGGCTTCTTCGTGCTCGAGCGGAAGGAGGATGCGCGGGTCGTCGGACGCTCCGGATTCCTGCGCTGGGACCCGCAGACCTGGGAGGTCGGCGGCCCGGAGACCGAGATCGGCTGGACGGTCGCCCGCGCGCACTGGGGCCGGGGCTACGCGACCGAGGCGGCGCTCGCAATGCGCGACTGGGCGTTCGGCGAGCGAGGGCTCACGCGCCTCATCTCGCTCATCCAGCCCGGAAACCAGCGGTCCGTCCGCGTCGCGGAGAAGCTCGGCGAGCGCTACGAACGGGACGTGCTCGTGTTCGGCCATGCCACCCGGCTCTACTCCGTCGAGCGATGACGGAGCTGCGTCCTCTCGCGGGAATCCGCGTCGTCGACGTCACCTCCTCGCTCGCCGGCCCGACGGCGACACAGCTGCTCGCGGCGCTCGGCGCCGACGTCGTCAAGGTCGAGCCGCTCACCGGCGATCATTCGCGCGCGTGGGGGCCGCCGTTTCTCGAGAAAGGGGGCGCGATGTTCCTCGCCTCGAACTCCGGCAAGCGCTCGCTCGCGCTCGACCTCGGGAACGATCGCGGTCGCGAGATCGTGCGGCGCCTCGTCGACCGCGCTGACGTGTTCCTGCAGAGCCTCCGCGCGGGCGCGGCGGACCGGCACGGCCTCGGAGCTGCCGAGCTGCGGGAACGCAACCCGCGACTCGTCCATTGCTCCATCGGCGCGTTCGGCACGAGCGGGCCGCTGAGCGAGCAGCCCGGCTACGACCCGCTGCTCCAGGCGGCGTCGGGGATCATGAGCGTGACCGGCGAGAGCCACGGCCCGCCCGTACGTGTCGGCGTCTCACTGATCGACCTCGCGACCGGCGTCTGGGCGGCGCTCGGCATCCTCGCGGCGCTGTACGAGCGGGAGGGCACCGGAGCCGGCCGCACGCTCGAGGTCTCCCTCTACGAGACGGCGATCTCGCTGCTCGCGTCCCAGCTCGTCGGCTTCGTCGGCGCCGGAGTCGTGCCCGGCCGAGAGGGGAGCGCCTTCCCGCAGATCGCTCCGTACCAGGTCTTCCCGACGCGGGACGGAGACCTCATGATCGTCGCCGGCAACGACAAGCTCTTCGCCGCGCTCTGCAGCGTCCTCGGTGTGCCGGAGCTAGCCGGCGACCCGCGCTTCCTCACGAATCCCGACCGGGTTGCGAACCGCGCGGAGCTCGTCGCGTTGCTCGAGGCGCGGACGAGGGACCGGGAGTCGGCCGAGTTGCTCGAGGCCCTCGTCGCCGCGGGCGTTCCCGCGTCGCCGGTGCGCGACGTCGGCGAGGTGGCTCTCCACCCGCAGACCGAGGCGCTCGGGATCCTGCAAGAGCTCGGGGGCTTCGTGACGGTCGCCGCACCGCTCTCGGCCGACGGCGAGCGGGTGCGCCACCAGGCGCCGCCGCCGGCGCTCGGCGCGCACACCGGCGAGATCCTCCGCGAGCTCGGCTACGCCGAGGACGAGATCGCCGGACTCGCGGGGGACGGCGTCGTGCGGCTCGGCTGACGGAACCACAGCAGCCAGACCGCGATCGCGCCGACGAGCACGGCCGCCCAGCCCCAGTTCGCCGCAGGCGTGAGCACGCTCGGCATCTCACGGCTCGTCCACCCGCGTTTGACGACCTGCTCGAGCCAGTCGTCGTTGACGAGGTTCCCGACGCCGTAGGCGAGCATGAGCGCGAGGTACGCGTCGAGCACGCGGGGCCGCGGCAGGCGCGACAGCGCGAGGGCGCTCAGCGCGAGCATCGTCGCCTCCCAGCCGTGGTGCTGTCCGTGGTGGACGGCGTGATGCAGCCCGGCGACTCCCGGCTGCGTCGTGAGCCTCGCTGTCTCGAAGATCCGACCGAGCACCGGGACGCCGTCGAGGAAGAAGCCGAGCTCGGCCGCGATCACCGGCGCGGCGAAGAGGACGAGCAGCGCAACGAGGACGATCCGCACCCGGTCGCCGCGCTTGCTCTTCGGCACTGACGGCACTCCCACTGCGAGCACGAGCGCGACGGCGAGCGCGAGACCGATTGCCGGGACGGCGTTCAGCGGCTTGGCGTCCAGATTCGTCTGGTCGACCGCGAAGTAGACGACAGCGCAGAGCGCGATCGCCGAGATTCCCGCGAGCCGCAGCGTTCCATGCAGCCGCGGCCAGGCGAGGCCGACGAGCGCAATCCCGATCAGGGCGAACGGGAAGTTGAGCGCGACCAGCTCCCGCCCGAAGCCCGCCGCAACGCCGCTGTGGTGGACGTTGTAGAGCTCTGACGCCGGAAAGCGCGAGTACGTCGCGATGACCGCGGCGCCGTCGAGCACGATCAGCGCCAGCACGGCCCGGATCTCCCAGGGAACGCGCCTTAAGGCGGCCACGTCCCGGCGCGATAGACATACCCTTCGAGCGTGCGGCCGAGCACGCTCTCGAGCCACTGCGAGACGCCGACGAGCGCATCCAGATCGACGCCCGTTTCCACACCTTCCCCCTCGAGGAGATAGACGAGATCCTCGGTCGCGACGTTGCCCGTCGCGCGCGGGGAGAAGGGACAGCCGCCGAGCCCGCCGACGGAGGCGTCGAGGACTCGGGCGCCGCCTTCGAGGGCCGCGAGGCAATTGGCGTAACCGGTGTTGCGCGTGTTGTGGCCGTGGAAGCCGGCGGCCCGCACCTGCTCCAGGAGGGAGCGAACCGCCGACGGAGTCGCGACGCCGATCGTGTCGGCGAGGACCACCTCGGCTCGATCCGAGAAGCGCGATGCGAGCTCGGCGACGTTGCCGGGATCGACGCGTCCTTCGAACGGGCAGCCGAAGGAGCACGAGATCGTGACCGTGGCCGGCGTATGCCCGGCCGCCGCGAGGATCGACTCCACCCGCTCGATCGCCTCTGCGAGCGTCGCGTTCCCGTTGCGGAGGTTGAACGTCTCGGTCGCCGCGAGGGTGACGTTGACGCGGTCGAGCCCGGCCGCGGC
The DNA here is from genome assembly GCA_025933895.1 of Thermoleophilia bacterium. Taxonomy (GTDB): domain Bacteria; phylum Actinomycetota; class Thermoleophilia; order Gaiellales; family Gaiellaceae; genus Palsa-739. The sequence goes on along the minus strand of JAICZB010000151.1, from coordinate 543 downwards.
GAATCGCTCCCAGCCGCGCTCGTTGAGCACGAGACCCGAGAGCTCGACGCCCTCGCGCGCGTGCACCCGCTCGATCACTTGCTCCGCGTCGGCCATCTGCGTGACGCGGTCGGCGCGGACGAAGCTGACAGCCTCGATCCGCGGCAACCCGGCCGCCGCGAGCCGGTCGACGAGCTCCGCCCGCGTCTCGGGCGGCAGCACCTCCGCCTCGTTCTGGAGACCGTCCCGCGGCCCGACGTCGCAGAGGAGAACCCGCATCGGCCGAGCGTACTCCCTGGGCCCGGGCTCGCTAGTAACAGTCTGTTACAAGCTAAGGCAGTGGCGAAAAGGGACGGGACGACGATGGAGCCGAGCCGCCTCCCGCATCACCTAGTAACAGTCTGTTACTAGGCTCGACAGGCCCTAGATGAGTAGTTCCACGGCTTCGGCCGTGATGTAGGGACCAGAAGCAGCCGGTCGAAGTCGGCGGTGGCTTGTTGTCACCGTCGACCGAAGGGGGCCACGATGCTCGCCGACCTCGACCTGCTGCTGATTGCGGTGTTC
>JAICZB010000229.1 GCA_025933895.1 Thermoleophilia bacterium | reverse complement strand
GTCGGCGTCGGCCGGCCCGAGCGCGGCGATCCGCGGCCGCTGGCGGACTGGGTCCTCTCCAACTTCGAGCCGCACGAGGACGCCGCGGGGCTCGTCGTGCGCGCGGCCGACGCGGTCGAGACGCTCGACGCAGAGGGCGTCGACCGCGCCCAGATCCAGGTCAACCGCCGCTAGACGATTGATTCCGAACTGCCGCGGGGCCGGATGACGTCCCTGACACGGCGCGGGATCGCCACGCTCGACCACAGCTCGTAGCGCTGCTACGAACTGTGGACGATCGCGTCGTCCCGCTTGGTCAGTGACGCCCCCGACGGCACGTCACTTTGGAATCAATCGTCTAGCGGCCGAAGTCATCCGGCTGAGGCAGTCTCGAGCGCGCCGAGACCGTGCTCGAGCAGCCGGTAGGCGCGCTCGAGGTCGCGGCGCAGGCGGCGCACTGCGGTCGGGCCGCTCCGTCCGGCGAGGGCGTGTTCACGGGCGTTGCGGAAGAACTGCCAGTGCACGCTCATCAGGAGGTTCGCCGCGATCTGCGCATCCGCCGGGTGAAGGCCGAGCTCCTCCTGGATCGCCGCCGCGAGCCGGTCGGTAAAGAGCGCCATCACCTCGATCTCCTTCGCCTGCAAGGCCGGCGATTCGGCGATGGTGCGCGCGAAGTGGGCGAAGCCGGGACTTGCGAGCCTGGAGCACTGCTTCGCGTGCAGTTCGTGCATCGCCTCGACGAGCGACTGCTCCGGCTGCCGCTCCCGCACGGCTTCTGCGAGTGCTTCGAGCCGATCGGGAACCTCGTCGAAGAAGATGTCCTCCTTCGTCGGGAAGTAGTTGAACACCGTCTTCTCGGACACGCCTGCCTCGCGCGCGATCTCCGCCACGGTCACGCGATCGAAGCCTTTCCTCACGAAGAGCCCCATACCCGCCTCGGCGATTGCCTGGCGCGTCTGTACCTTCTTCGTCTCGCGCAGTCCCATTTACAGAACCGTAGCATTTGTTACAGTTGCAGTAAAGTTACGGTTGCTGTAATATTGCGCGCTGTACCCTCGGAAGGAGAAGCATGCTGGCTCGTCTCGCGCACGTCGTCGCTCGGAATCGCTGGAAGGTCATCGGCGCCTGGATCGTCCTCACGCTCTTCGGCGGCTTCGCCGCGGGGCAGGTCTCGAAGCGCTGGTACCAGAGCTTCTCGATTCCGGGGAAGTCGGCCTACGAGGCGGACCAGCGGACCCTGGGGACGTTCGGCACGGGAGTGCGGCCGCCGGACGTGGTCGTGTTCCACACCGCGGGCGACGCGACGAAGAGCGGGGCGATCGCCGCGGCAATGGGGCGTGCGGCCGCGGTGATTCCCGGCGCGCGGACGAGCTCGTACTTCTCCACGCACGACCTGATGTACGTCTCGAAGGACCGGCACACGACGTTCGAGGAGGTCTATCCGCCGGGGCCGTCGACGTTCTCGACGACGAGCGAGGCGACGAAGGTGCGCGCGGCGGCGGCGCGCGGCCTCCCCGGCGGCATCCAGGTCGAGGTGACGGGACACGATCCGCTCGAGGAGGCGAGCTCGCACGGTGGGGGCGGCGGGAACGTCCTTATCGAGGCGATGATCGGCGGCCTCGGCGCGATCGTGATCCTGCTCTTCGTCTTCGGGACGCTGCCTGCGATCCTGATCCCGATCGTCGTCGCAGCGGCCGCGATCCTCAACACGTTCACGCTCGTCTGGGCGCTGACCTACATCACGAACGTCTCGATCATCGTCGAGTTCCTGATCGCGCTCGTGGGCCTCGGCGTCGCGATCGACTACGCGCTGCTCATGATCTTCCGCTTCCGTGACGAGCTGCGGGAGGGAGAGGACGTCGAAACCGCGCTCGTCGAGACGATGACCCACGCCGGCCGCTCGGTGATCGTCTCGGGGTCGACGGTTGCCGTCGGCCTCCTGTCGATGGTCATCCTGCCGTTGCCCTTCATCCGCTCGATCGGGATCGGCGGGATGCTGATCCCAGCCGTCTCGGTGCTTGCGGCGATCACGCTGATGCCCGCGCTGCTCGCCGTGCTCGGCGAGCGGATCAACAGCGTGCGCCTGATGCCGAAGCGGCTCGTCGACCACGGGCATCCCGAGGACGGCGCCTGGGGCCGCTGGGCGCGCTTCGTCCTGCGGCGGCCGTGGGCGGTCGCGACGACCGGCGCCGCGATCGTGGCCGTGCTGGTGGTGCTCGGCGTGCAGCTGAACCCGAACGAGTCGCAGATGAAGAACTTCCCGGGCACGGGCACCGCGATCGCCGGGCGGACGCTGCTTGCCGACGCGGGCATCTCGCCGGGCGTGATGAAGCCGTTCGTGACCCTCGTCGAGAACGGCGGCAATGCCCAGGCGATCGCGGCGAAGGAGCGCACCGTGCCCGGAGTCGTCGGAGCGACCGTCCCGCCCGGTCCGGCGTGGCACCAGGGCATGAACGCGCTCGTCGAGGCGTTCCCGGCCATCGACGGTGCGGCGCCCGGGATCCAGGGCGTGATCAACCGCGTCAACGGCGAGCTCGAGGGGACGACCGCCACGCTCGGCGGGGTGCCGGCGGTCGATCGCGACTTCGTCCACGCCGTCTACAACAACTTCCCGTACGTGCTGGCGTTCGTGCTCGTCCTGACGCTCGTGCTGCTGACGCGCGCCTTCCGCTCGATCGTCCTGCCGATCAAGGCCGCGATCCTCAACCTCGTCTCGCTCGGCGCGGCCTTCGGGATCGTCGTCTTCATCTTCCAGCTGGGCCACGGCTCGTCGCTCTGGAACATCACGGCGACGCAGGCGATCACCGCCTGGATCCCGCTGATGATCTTCGCCTTCCTGTTCGGCCTCTCGATGGACTACGAGGTCTTCATGCTCACGCGGATGCGCGAGGCGTACGACGAGACGGGGTCGACCGAGCGCGCGATCGAGCTCGGCCTCGCGCGGACCGGGAAGCTCGTCACGAGCGCGGCGCTCATCCTCATGTTCGCGTTCCTCGTCCTCTCCTCGAGCCCGGGCTTCGAGATCAAGGAGTTCGCGATCGGCCTCGCGGCGGGGATCATCTTCGACGCGACCGTGATCCGTGCCCTGCTCGTGCCGGCGTTGATGCGGCTGCTCGGGCGCGCCAACTGGTGGCTGCCGCACTGGACGCGGCGAGCGCTGTTCATCCGGGAGGAGCGTGCGCCGGAGGCGAAGCCGGTGCTAGAGGGGTGAGAGCGCCGGCTCCGGCTCGGGGTCGCTGTGCCGCCGTACGGTCCGCACCTCGCGCACGAACGCGACCACGACGAGGTTCGGCACGCACATCAGCGTGCCGGCCAGCAGGAGGGTCGTCGGCCGGCCGATCCCGGCCGCGACCGCGCCGGCGAGCGTTTGCCCGATCGGCATCAGGCCGATCGAGAGGAGCTGGTCGATCGACGCGACGCGCGCGAGGCGGTCGGGTCGCACCTCCTGCTGCATGGCCGTCTCCCAGAGCGCGTTGCCGATGAGGATGGAGGCGCCGAGGATCGCGGCCGCCGCCATCACCGCGGGCAGCGGGAAGGGCCGCACGAGCGCAAACGGCAGCACGCCGCAGAGCGACCAGACGGCGAAGGCCGTCGCAACGGGGTGTTCCGGCCGGATCCGGTAGGCGACGATCCCGCCGACCAGACCTCCGACCGGGATCGCGGCGAGGATCAGACCCCACGCCAGCTTGCCGCCGAGGTGCTCGTTGGTCACGAACGGGCCGAGCACGAGGTAGATCCCGATCCCGACGTTGCCGAGGGCGAAGCCGAGAAAGCCGGCCGTGAGCCAGCGGTGTCTTCGCACCTCGCGCCAGCCGTCGGCGACGTCCCGCACGAAGCGCTGCCGAACCGCGGGAATGTGCGCGGCGACGCGGGTCGCGGTCACGAACGCCACGCTGAAGAGGAAGCTCGCCGCATCCACCGCGAAGCACCAGCCTGCGCCGGCGGCGGCGACGATTGCGGCCGAGGCGACGGGTCCGAAGATGTTCGTCGCGCTCCTGGACATCGAGAGGAGCGCGTTCGCCTGCTGCAGATTGCCCTCGCTGACGGCCTGCGGGAGAAGCGCCGTCCAGGCCGGGCCGAAGAAGCCGGCGCCCACCCCGGCCGCCGACTGGAGGACGGCGAGC
>JAICZB010000154.1 GCA_025933895.1 Thermoleophilia bacterium | reverse complement strand
GCATCCCGAGGCCGAGCGGCGGCTGAAGCGGGCCCTCTCCCAGCTGCGCGGCGAGGGGATCGACGTCCACGGCCAGGTCTCGCATCCCGACCCCTTCAGCGCGGCGATGGAGGCCGTGCACGACGAGCGCGTCGACGAGATCGTCGTCTCGACGTTCGAGCCGCTCAGCTCCGGCTGGCTGCGGAAGGACGTCGTGGAACGCTTGCGCAAGGAGACGGGCGTCCCGGTCGAGCACGTGGTCGTCCCGAAGGTCGAGGCGGAGGTGCCGGCATAGCCACCTACTCCCACGCGGAGCCGCTCGGGCACGACGAGCACGAGCATCACGGGCCCCCCGAGCCGCACTACAGCTCGCGGATCAGGCCCGAGACGCTCGGCATGTACCTCTTCATCGCGTCGGAGATCATGCTCTTCGGCTCGTTCTTCACGGCCTACTTCTTCGTCCGGATCGTGAACGGGACGCCGTGGCCGACGCCGCCGTATCACCTGCCGGTCTTCGTGGCGACGATCAACACGTTCATCCTGATGACGTCGAGCGCGACGATGCACTGGGCGACGACGTCGATCAAGCGCGGCAACGTCTGGGGGATGCGCGCGGGCCTGCTGCTGACGTTCCTGATGGGGCTCGCGTTCCTGACGTCGCAGCTCTACGAGTACATGCGCGCCGGTTTCAACACGTCGAACGGCGCCTTCCCGACCATCTTCTTCTGCCTCACGGGCCTGCACGGCTGCCACGTGTTCGTCGGCCTTTCGATCCTCGCGTTCATGACGATCCGGGCCTGGCGCGGGCATTTCTCCGCCGAGCACCATCACGGCGTCGAGATCGGCGGGATCTACTGGCACTTCGTCGACGTGATGTGGATCGTCGTTTTCACGACGGTCTACATCCTCTGACGACCGGGTAAGGAGCGGGTATGCGCAACCCGCTTCGTAGCGAGGGCGAGGCCTACCGCCTCCTGTGGATCGTCGTCGGCGGCGCTGCGGTGATCATCATCGCCGCCTTCATCAACACGTGGCTGGGCGTCGCCGCGGCGGTGGTCGCCTTCGGGGCGCTCGGGTGGTGGCTGATGAAGGAGCCCGTGCCGGGCTCAGCGGATCCGCCGAAGCCGGTCGCGTCCGGGACTCCTCCCGGCACGCGTCGCGTGCTCGTCGTCGCGCCGCCGGGAACCGAGAGCGTCGCGGCGCCCGACGGCGCGGAGCTGCTCATCGTCGTGCCGGCCCTCGCCTCGACGCGGGAGTCGCTGACGGGAGCGGTCGACGACCGCCGCCACGACGCCGAGGAAACGGCGGCGGCGCTCGGAGCGCGTCTGCCGGAGGCCCGGGTCGAGGTCGGAGCCGACGACCCGGCGCTCGCGGTCGAGGACGCGCTACGGATGTTCGGCGCGGACGAGGTGCTCGTCGTGGGCGACGACGGGATGCTGGACGCGATCCGCGAGCGGGTCGCGCTCCCCGTCAGCCGCGCCTAGCCGACGCGCTACTTCTTGCCGACAGAAGAGGAGACGTACTGCGCGACGGCCTGGATCTGGGCCGCGCTCAGCTTCCCCTGGAACGCCGGCATGAGGCCGCCGCCAACCTCCACCTGATGGGAGACGACCGCGACGGTGAGGGCAGATCCGAGCTGATCGAGGTTCGGACCGACCGTTCCGGTGGATCCCGCAGCCGCGAGCGTGTGGCAGCCGGCGCAACCCGCTCCTTTGAAGATCTTCGCGCCGTCCGTGCCGAAGCTCGCGAAGGACGCGGACGACGTGAACCCGCCCTGACCCGCGACCGAGGCGACGTAGGCGGCGACGTCGATCGCGTCCTGTCCCTTGACGATGTTGGCCGGCATCGTCGGCTGCGCCGTGAACTTCTTGTTCGTCGTGTAGGTCACGACCGTCCCCGAGCCGATCCGGATCTGGTCGAGCACGAGGTTCTCGATCGAGCTCTGCGCATAGCCTTCTGCGACGCTCGCAGCGAAGGCGTTGTCGAGGTTCGGGCCGATCGTGCCGGTGGTACCCGCCGCCTGCAGCGTGTGGCACGTCCCGCAGCTCGCGGAGAAGAGCTTCTGCCCGTTGCTGGTGTCGGGAGTCCCGCCGGCGCTCGCGACGCCGCCCGTACCGCAGCCTGCGGCCAGCAGCGCCACCGCCGCGAGCCCCGCCCCCAGGATCCCGACCCGATACGGCCGCTTCAACGCAGCTTCAACCTTGGGGGACTCCCACCGCCGATACGGCCTCCTCGCGCGTGGGGTAGATCGTGAAGACCTTGTCGAGGCCGGTGATCTCGAAGATCTTGGTGATGTTGCGGTCGCTGCAGACGAGCGAGAGCTGGCCGTCGTTCGTCCGCAGCCGCTTGACGCCGCCGACGAGGACGCCGAGCGTCGTCGAGTCGATGAACGTCGTCCCGCTGAAGTCGACGACGACCTCCTTGCCGCCCTGTCCGATCACCTCGAGCAGCTGCTGCTTGAACTCCGGCGCCGTGTACAGGTCGACCTCGCCGGTGAGCGAGATGACATAGGCGTCGCTGCTGAGCTGCTCGGTCTTGATGTCGAAGTTCATGCGCAGATCCCCCGAAGTCGTTCGCCGGCCACCTGGCAGGCCGCTCGCGGGTGAGTCTATCCGCGCGGCCGACGCCGCAATCGCCTTGAGGCTTGAAGTGCATTAGGCATCGTCGTGGGGCTGTTCCAGGCCAAGCCAGGGCGACGAGACGGCATGGCGCCGTGCCTGGGGCGGCACCACGGGCCACGGCTAATGCCCATCAAGCCTTTAGTGGCCGTTGCCGGACTGTGTCTGCGTCTGCGCCGCCTGGGCCTTGCGGAGTTGCTCGAGCTGCGCCTTGACCTGGGATTTCAACGGTGAGGTCGGATAGAGCTTCAGATACTTGTTCAGGGCGGCGATCGCGACCGGGGTGTTGCCCGCGTACTCCGCTGCCGTCGCCAGTTCTTCCTGCACCGTCGCATCCTTGGGATGGAGCTTCGCGGCGTGCTTGTACGCGGTGACCGCGGCCTGCGCCGAGGTCGTCGCCTTCTGGAAGAACGTCGAGGCCCGGGCCGACGCCTGCTGAGCTGTGGCCTGGTACGCAGCATTCGGGCCGACCGCCTGCGCGAGCGGGCCGGCCGGCTGGAACGGGATGCTCGGGTCGGCGAGCTGGGCAGATTGCTGCGCCGACTGATACTGCCTCGCGTACTTCTGCGCCTGCGTCTCCTGGAGACCTCCGATCTCGGCCCACGCGTTCGCGTCCATCTTCTTCACGCCGACGTAGCTCTGGAGCGCGCCGATCGCGAGGGCGTTCTGGCCGTTCGACTCGTACGCGGTGGCGAGGTCGCGGTATCCCTTCGCCGGATCATTCTTGATCTCGCCCTGCGCCTTCGACACCGAGCCACTGCTTCCACCGCCGAAGATGCCGGTCCAGAGTTGCTGCAGGCCGCCGCCGCCGGATCCCACGCCGACGCCGGCGAACGTCACCGCGAAGACGACCGCGAGCAGGGCGTACAGCCATTTCTGCCCGCGGCGCAGACGGACGAAGAAGAGCTGCTGGTTCGGGTTGCCCCCGCCGCTGTGCCGGCGCCGGCCGCGCGGCCGCGCCTTGGCCGGCTGCGCCTTCGCCCTCGCCTGCTGCTTCGCCTTGACTGCTGCCCTGGCCACCTAGCCGCCCAGAGTAGCCGAGGCCGGAGCCGCCTTCGCCTGGCGCCGCTCGAACAAGAATGCGAGCCAGATCGATCCCTCGAAGAGCGCCCACATCGGCAGCAGCTCGAGGAAGGTCGTAACGAGATCGGGCCCCGGTAGCGCGAGCGCGATCGCCGCCGTGATGAGGTAGCCGAACCGCCGCTGCTTCCGCAGCGTCCGCGAGCTGAGGACACCGAGCGAGACGAGGCCGAGTACACCGAGCGGCGTCTGGAAGACGACCACGATCCCGAGCAGGATCGTGATCACGAAGTTGTAGTAGGGCTTCGCCTGGATCAGGTGGTGGAAGTGCTGCTTGTCGTAGTTCGTGAGGAAGTGGATAGCCCGCGGCAGGAGGATCTCGTAACCGAACGCGACTCCGCCGGCGCCGAGCGCGACCGAGAACGCGACGAGCAGCAGCATCCGCCGCTCGGCAGTCGGGTCGACGGCCGGGGCGAAGAAGCTCCACAGCTGCCAGAGGACGACGGGCAGCGCGAGGACGATCCCGGCGTACGCGCAGACCGTGAGCGTGATGGTGAACGGCTCGGCGACGCCGAGCGTCACCGGGCGGATGTGCGGCGGCAGCGGCCGGTTCAGCCAGTTGAGGATGTGGTCGTGGAAGACGTAGGCGACGACCGTCCCGAGGACGACCGCGCCGATGATCACGAAGAGCCGGCCGCGCAGCTCGTCGAGATGCTCCGCGAGCGTCGCCTCCTCACCGTGGCCGAGGCGGCGCGGCAGCCTGCTCATCGGGCTCCTAGACGGTGGTCTCGTGCTCGGACGGCGGCGGCGCCATCGTCGGCGCGACCGTCGGTTCCGCGGGCGGGAGCTCAGGCGCGGGCTCGGGCTGCGGCTCGGGAGTCGAATGGCCCGTCACGGCGTCCTTGAACTCGCGCATGCCCGAGCCGAGCGAGCGCCCGATCTCCGGCAGCCGTCTGCCGCCGAACAGGAGCAGCGCGATCAAGAGGAAGAGGACGATGTGCCACGGCTGCGTGAGTCCGGTCATGCGGCCAGCGTAGCGCGTTTCTCCTTGCCCGGGGCGAGGAGGCAAGGGCTCTCGCTAGACTTGTCCGTGTCGGGTGGGCGGGGCGAAGGCCCCGCTCTTTCACCGAAAAGAGGACTCATTTCGTGGCATTGCTGAAGCTGGAGAACCTGCACGTCGCGCTGGAGGACGGCACGGAGATCGTCAAGGGCGTCGACCTCGAGGTGGATACGAACGAGGTTCACGCGATCATGGGGCCGAACGGCTCCGGCAAGTCGACGCTCGCCTACGCGCTGATGGGCCACCCGGCGTACGAGATCACGGAGGGACGCCTCCTCTTCGACGGGGACGACGTGACCGAGCTCGGCGCCGACGAGCGCGCGCAGCGCGGCCTCTTCCTCGCCTTCCAGTATCCGCACGCGATTCCCGGCGTCACGGTCACGAGCTTCCTGCGCAGCGCGATCAACGCCGTGCGCAAGGCCCGCGCGGGCGGCACCGACGACCCGATCGCGATCCCCGAGTTCCGCAAGGAGCTCCTCGCGCAGATGGACCGCCTCAAGGTGAGCCGCGAGCTCGCGTCGCGCTACCTCAACGACGGCTTCTCGGGCGGCGAGAAGAAGCGCGTGGAGATTCTCCAGATGGCGATGCTGAAGCCGCGCATCGCGGTGCTCGACGAGACCGACTCCGGCCTCGACATCGACGCGCTGCGCGTCGTCGCGAGCGGCGTGAACGAGCTGGTGGGCCCGGAGATGGGCGCGCTCGTGATCACGCACTATCAGCGGATCCTGAACTACGTGAAGCCGGATCACGTCCACGTCTTCGTGGACGGGCGTATCGTGGAGTCAGGCGGCGCCGAGCTCGCCGAGAAGCTCGAGGCCGACGGTTACGACCCTTTCATTCCGGCGAAGGTTGAGGCATGACCCAGACCGAGACCGAGATCGTCCAGGGGATCGGCTCCGACTACGCGATCAAGTACGGCTTCTCCGTCACGGAGGACTACTTCTTCAAGTCCGGCCGTGGCCTCTCACACGAGCTCGTCGACGCGATCTCGTCCCACAAGGACGAGCCCGACTGGATGCGCAAGTTCCGGCACAAGAGCCTCGACTACTTCCTCGCGCGTCCGCTGCCGCAGTGGGGCGGGAACCTCAACGAGATCGACTTCGAAAACATCTTCTACTACATCAAGCCGACCGAGAAGCAGGCCTCGTCGTGGGAGGACCTGCCGGCCGACATCAAGGACACGTGGGACAAGCTCGGCATCCCGGAGGCGGAGAAGAAGTACCTCGCCGGCGTCGGCGCCCAGTACGAGTCGGAGGTCGTCTACCACAAGCTCCAGGAGGACCTGACTGCGAAGGGCGTGGTCTTCCTCGACACCGACACGGCCCTGCGCGAGCACGAGGATCTCTTCAAGCAGTACTTCGGGACGATCATCCCGCAGAACGACAACAAGTTCGCCGCGCTCAACTCGGCGGTCTGGTCGGGCGGCTCGTTCATCTACGTGCCTCCGGGCGTGCACATCGAGATGCCGCTGCAGGCCTACTTCCGGATCAACGCCGAGAACATGGGCCAGTTCGAGCGGACGCTGATCCTCGTCGACGAGGGCGCGTACGTCCACTACGTCGAGGGCTGCACGGCACCGATCTACTCGACCGACTCGCTGCACTCGGCGGTCGTCGAGATCGTCGTC
>JAICZB010000064.1 GCA_025933895.1 Thermoleophilia bacterium | reverse complement strand
GCCTGGAGCGGCGGGCTCGAGGCAAACGTCGAGCTCCCGGACGACTACGACTCGCGCCGCGGCGCCGCGATCCTCGCCTGCCGCCCGGCGCGCGTCGGGCGTCTCGGCTCGCGCGGCTTCGTCCAGATCGGAGTCGTTGCCTGATGTGCGGCGTCTTCGGCGTGTACGCCGCCGACCGCGACGTCGCGCGCCTCACCTATTTCGGCCTCTTCGCGCTCCAGCACCGCGGGCAGGAGTCCGCCGGCATCGCGGTCTCGGAGCACGGGCGGCTCACGGCGCTGCGCGACCTCGGCCTTGTCTCCCAGGTCTTCGACGAGCAGAAGCTCGGCGGCCTGCGCGGCCAGGTCGCGATCGGCCACAACCGCTATTCGACGACGGGCTCGTCGCAGTGGGCGAACGCGCAGCCGCTCGTCCAGCATGGACGCGTCCGCACGGTCGCGCTCGGCCACAACGGGAACCTGATCAACGTCGGCGAGCTGCGGGAGGAGCTGCGCGAGGCCGGCGTCCCGCTCGGGACTACCTCGGACAGCGAGCTGATCGCGGCGCTGATCGCGAACGATCCGGCACCGCTCGATCAGGCGGTGGCGAACGCGATGCGGCGGCTCGAGGGCGCCTACTCGATCGTCGCGCTGTCGGAGGGACGGCTCATCGCCTTCCGCGACGAGCACGGCTTCCGACCGCTCGTGATCGGCCGCATGCAGGACGATTGGGTCGTCGCCTCCGAGACCTGCGCGCTCGACCTGGTGGGCGCGGAGTTCGTGCGCGAGGTGGCTCCGGGCGAGCTCGTCCTGGCCGACGCCGACGGCCTCCACTCGGCGCGGCCGCTGGTGCGGCCGGACAAGGGTGCGCTCTGCATCTGGGAGTTCTTCTACCTCGCCCGCCCGGACAGCCGGCTCGAGGGGATCGAGGTGCACAACGCGCGAGTGCGCATGGGCGAGCGACTCGCGCAGGAGGCGCCGGTCGAGGCGGATCTCGTCCTCCCGATCCCCGACTCGGGCACGCCGGCGGCGATCGGCTTCGCGCGCGCGCTCGGGCTGCCGTTCAGCGAGGGGCTGATCAAGAACCGCTACGTGCAGCGCACATTCATCCAACCCGACCAGGAGCTGCGGCGCCAGGGAATCAAGCTCAAGTACCACCCGGTCGCCGAGGTCGCAGGGAAGCGCGTCGTCGCGGTGGACGACTCGATCGTCCGCGGCAACACGACCCGCGAGATCGTGCGGATGCTGTTCGACGCCGGCGCGGCCGAGGTACATCTTCGCGTCTCGTCGCCGCCGGTGATCGGCCAGTGCTTCTACGGGATCGACCTCGCCGACCCGGCGGAGATGATCGCCTCGACGCGCACGGTCGAGGAGGTGCGCGAGCACGTCGGCGCGACCTCGCTCGCATATCTCTCGCATGACGGGCTCGTCGAGGCGACGCGCCGTCCGGTTTCGGCGCTCTGCCGCGCCTGCCTCACCGGCGAGTATCCGACGGACGTGCCCGCCGAGGCGGCGAAGCTCAGGTTCGAGCCGGCACGGGCGTAGTCCTCCGCAACTGGCCCGCTCGACTAGGCGGCGCCGCGCTTCGCCTCGCGCTCCTTGCGCAGCACGGCGAGGATCCGGTCGGCGTTCGCGCGCTGCGCCGAGTCCTTGCGCCAGAACTCAGCTGTCAGTTTCGTCTTCCTCTTCGCCATCTTCTCCGAAGAAATCGAGTACGTGGTCGAGTTTCACATGAACGTACCGGCAGGATGTGAGGATAGCTTCGAGCACCTCGCGATCTGTCAACTCGGCACATCGCCAGCGTGACGGTCGCCGTCTCGCTCCGCAAGATGGCCGCTTCGGTCCTGTCCCCACCGTCGCGACCGTCGCGTGACCGCTGGCACGATGGGCCTCGGTGCAGCTGTTCCACTATCACCTGGTCACGAGCCGCGTTCGCGAGGTCGAGGCCCGCTACATCGGCAAGCTCGCGTTCGACCTCGTCGCGCGCCACGGCCGGATCGGCGAGGACCTCACGTCGTACGAGCCGGGGATCGCGTGGAACGAGCTCGATGCCCTGGGCTTCAAGCTCCGCCTGACCGAGCTCGAGAAGGGTGCCGTGAACGTCGTCGTCCAGCCCGGCCAGTGGCCGACTCCTCGCGTCGACCACCTCGGGTTCGTGCTCGACGAGGACGAGTTCGAGACGGCTCTCGAACGTGCCGAGCGGAACGACCTGCGCGTGCAGGAGCACGGCGGCCGGCGCACGTTCGTCTCCACGAACGCCGGCTACCGCCTCGAGCTCCATCCGCCGCGTGAGTGGATAGACGAGCTGCTCGCACAGGGCGACGAGCTGCGGCTGTCGGAGCTGCACCTGAAAGCGGACGATCCGTCGGGGAAGGCGAAGGCGCTCGCGCAGATCCTCGACGCCGAGCGCGACGGGGCGAGCGTCGACGTCGGCGACACGGTCGTCCGGTTCGTCCGCGGTGGCCCGCAGGGCCGGCCCGAGCTGTTCGGCGAGCTGTTCGTCTAGCGAGGTTCGTAGACTCGACGCGTGGCGGAGGAAGGACCGACGTACGACGCGGCCGGGGTCTCGCTGGCGACGGCCGACGCGGTGGTCGCGCGCCTGCGCGCGGCCGTCGAGTCCACCGGTGCGGAGAGCTTCGGCGCGTTCGCGGCGCTGCACCCGCTCGACGAGCACCGGCTTCTGGCCGCGTCCACCGACTCGATAGGGACGAAGCCGATGGTCGCGCGCCTGCGCGGCGCGCTCCGCAACTGTGGCGCCGACATGGCCGCGCACTGCATCAACGACGTGATCACCTGCGGGGCCGAGCCGCTCGTCCTGCTCGACTACGTCGCCTCGGCCCGGATCGAGCTCGAGCAGGTCGCCGAGCTCGTGGAGGGCGCCGCGGAGGTCTGCAGTGCGGCCGGCGTCGCGCTGATCGGCGGCGAGACCGCCGAGATGCCCGACGTCTACCGCGAGGACGAGCTCGACTTCGCGGCGACGTGTGTCGGCATCGTCGACCGTGAGGCGCTGATCGACGGCTCGCAGATCGAGGCGGGCGACGTCGTGATCGGCTTCCCGTCGGCCGGAGTCCACGCGAACGGGTTCACGCTCGTCCGGCGCGTGCTCGAGGAGGAGGACTACGACGGCGAGGATCTGCTCGCGCCGACGAGGCTCTACCTCGACACCGCTCGCCGCCTTCGCGGCCGAGCCCTCGCCTTCGCACACGTCACGGGCGGCGGCATCGCCGGCAACCTCGAGCGCGTCCTTCCTGCCGGCCGGAGCGCCGAGATCGATTGGGAGGCGTGGGAGCGCCCACTCGTCTTCCGCTGGCTCGCTCGGCACGTCGACGAGGAGGAGCTGCGCCGCGTCTTCAACCTCGGGATCGGCTGGTGCGCCGTCGTCCGCGAGGCCGAGCCGGGCGAGCGCGTGATCGGCCGGATCGCGTGATCGGCGTGCTCGTCAGCGGCGAGGGGACGAATCTCCAGGCGCTGATCGACGCCGGGCTGCCGATCGCGGCCGTTGCATCGAACAAGGCCGGCGTCCGTGCGCTCGAACGGGCAGAAGCAGCAGGGATCGAGACGGCCGTCTTCGACGCGGGCGACTTCGAGAGCCGCGAGGAGCGGGACGTCGCGCTCGCGGAATGGCTGCGATCGCGCAGCGTCGAGCTCGTCGTCTGCGCGGGGTACATGCATCTCTTCCGCGGGCCGTTCTTCGCCTACTACGGCGGGCGGATCGTGAACACGCACTCGGCCCCGCTGCCGGAGTTCCCCGGCGCGCATCCGATCGAGGACGTGCTCGCCGCAGGCGTCGAGGAGACGGCGGCGACCGTCCACTACGTCGACGAGGGGATGGACACCGGCCGGGTGATCGCCGCCGAGCGGGTCCCTGTCCTGCCCGAGGACACGGCCGACACTCTGCGCACACGCGTACAGGCGGTCGAACACCGGCTGCTGCCCGAGGTGGTGAGAGAGCTGTGCGCGCGCTGATCTCGACGTGGGACAAGTCCGGCCTGGACACGTTCGCACGCGGTCTCGCCGGTCTCGGCTGGCGGCTCGTCGCGAGCGGGAACACGGCGGCCGCGCTCGAGGCGGTCGGCTTGCCGGTCGAGCACGTGGAAGCGGTCACCGGGTCGCCCGAGATGCTCGGCGGACGCGTGAAGACGCTCCACCCGCGCGTCCACGCGGGCATCCTCGCCCGGCGAGACGAGGACGCGGACGTCGCCACACTCGAGGAGCACGGGATCGAGGCGTTCGATCTCGTCTGCGTCAACCTCTATCCGTTCGAGGACGTGACCGCACGGCGCGGAGTGACCGAGGCCGACGCGGTCGAGATGATCGACATCGGGGGGCCGTCGATGCTGCGAGGCGCGGCGAAGAACTTCGCGCACTGCGCGCCCGTCTGCCGGCCCGGCCAGTACGGCGCCGTCCTCGAGGAGCTGCGCTCGAGCGGCGAGCTGGCGCCCGAGACGCGGCGGCGCCTGGCGGCCGAGGCCTTTGCGCATACCGCCGCCTACGAGGCTGCGATCGCGACGTGGTTCAACGCGCGTGAGGAGTTCCCCGACTCGCTCGTCGTCTCGCTCGACAAGGTGCAGGATCTCCGTTACGGCGAGAACCCGCACCAGGGAGCCGCGTATTACGCCGAGCGGAGCGCGCGACGTCACCTCCTCTCGCGTGTCGAGCAGCTGCACGGCCCGGAGCTCTCCTTCAACAATCTGTTCGACCTCAACGGAGCGCGGGCGCTCGCACGCGAGTTCACCCTCCCGGCCTGCGTCATCGTCAAGCACGCCAATCCGTGCGGAGTTGCGGTCGCCCCGACGATCGAGGAGGCATACGACAGGGCGCTCGCCTCCGATCCGACCTCCGCGTACGGCGGCGTCGTCGTGCTCAACCGCCGTGTCCCGCTCTCGGCGGCCGAGAAGATCGCCGTCTCGGCCGATCTCGTCTTCGCTCCCGAATACGAGGCTCCCGCGCTCGACGCGATCCGCGAGCGGCGGAAGATGATCCGGGTCCTCGTCGACCGCGAACGCCGAAAGGCGGAGGCGGGCGAACGGAGCTACAAGCGCGTGCTCGGGGGGATGCTCGTCCAGGATTCCGACGCCGAGATAGAGGATCGCGACCACTGGCAACTCGTCACGGGCGAGCTGGGCGAGCCGCAGTGGGGCGACCTCGTCTTCGCCGCGCGCGTCTGCAAGCACGTCGCCTCGAACGCGATCGTGCTCGTCAAGGACCTGCAGACGATCGGGATCGGCGCGGGACAGATGAGTCGCGTCGACGCCGTCCGGATCGCAGTCGAGAAGGCCGCCGAGTTCGGCCACGAACCGAAAGGCTCCGCGCTCGCGTCCGACGCGTTCTTCCCCTTCCCCGACGGCCCGCAGATCGCCCTCGACGCCGGCACGACCTCGATCGTCCAGCCCGGCGGCTCACGCCGCGACGAGGACGTGATCGGAGCGGTCGCGCAGGCCGGCGCCGCGATGGTCTTCACCGGACGGCGCCACTTCAGGCACTAGCTCGTACTGCGACGGTGTCGATCCGGGGGTCGGCCGTTCGTCGTCTCTAGGATGGACGGAGCAACAGGGGAGGAGTTTCGATGAACGCCGCTGGACCCGATCCGAGGCGCTGGCAGGCTCTTGCGCTCGTCTGCGTCGCCTTCTTCATGACCGTGCTCGACGTCTCGATCGTCAACGTCGCGCTGCCGTCGATCGGCCGCAGCCTGCACTTCTCCGAGACCGGCCTCCAGTGGGTGATCACGGCCTACGCGATCACGTTCGGCGGCTTCCTGCTGCTGGGCGGCCGCGCCGGAGACATTCTCGGCCGCAAGAAGATGTTCCTGGTCGGCGTGACGATCTTCGCGGTCGCCTCGCTCGTCTGCGGGCTGGCGGGATCGACGGGCGTGCTAGTCGCCGCCCGCGCCGTGCAGGGCTTCGGCGCCGCGATCGTGTCGCCGGCGACGCTCTCGATCATCACGACGACCTTCGACGAGGGCTCGGAACGCAACAAGGCGCTCGGGATCTGGGGCGCGATGGGTGGCAGCGGCGCGGCCGCAGGCGTCCTCTTCGGCGGCATCCTCGTCAAGTACCTCGGCTGGGAGTGGATCTTCTTCGTCAACGTCCCGGTCGGCGCGCTCGTGCTCGCCCTCACGCCGAGCATCGTGCGCGAGAGCCGCGCTCCGGACGTCGGGCGCGACTTCGACGTGATCGGCGCGTCGTCGGTCACGGGCGGTCTCGCGTTGCTCGTCTACGCGATCTCCAAAGCGCCGGTGGACGGCTGGGGCGACTCGACCACGATCGTGCTGCTCGTCGCGGCGGCCGCCCTCATCGGCTTCTTCGTCTTCTGGGAGACGCGAGTCTCGAACCCGCTGATGCCGCTTTCGATCTTCCGCATCCGCACGCTCGCCGGCGCGAACGTCGTCGGCCTCCTGCTGGGGGCGTCGATCTTCGCCGACTTCTTCCTCCTGACGCTCTACGTGCAGGGCGTCCTCCACTACTCCCCGCTGAGGACCGGCGTCACGTTCCTCGCGACGGCGGGGACGACCGTGGTGGTGGCCGGGATCTCGCAGTGGCTGTGCACGAAGGTCGGGCCGAAGCCGGTGATGGTTCTCGGGATGGCGCTCAACACCATCGCCCTGGTCTGGTACACGCAGATCTCCGTCGACGGGACGTATGCCCGCGACCTCCTCGGCGGGTATCTCCTGTTCGGCTTCGGGCTCGCGTTCGCGTTCATCCCCGTGTCGATCGCCGCACTGGCGGGGGTCGGCCCCCGGGAGGCCGGGCTGGCATCGGGCCTCCTCAACACGGCGCAGCAGGTCGGCGGAGCGGTCGGCGTCGCGATCGCGACGAGCGTCGCCGTGTCGCACTCGACGCACCTGCTGCAGACCGGCCATACGCAGGCGGATGCGCTGACCGGCGGTTATGCCCTGGCGTTCTGGGTCATCGCCGGCATCTCCGCCGCAGGCGTGCTGGCGGCGCTAACCCTCGTCCGCTCCGTCGAGGTGCCCGCCGAAGCTCACAGCTCCCCGGGTTTGGCGTAACGCACGAAGAACGGGCCGAGCCCGGCCTGGTTGACGGCGAACAGGAGCTCGAGGTGGTCCTCGAGCATGCGCGCCTTGTCGAGCCCGCCGGCGTAGACCGGCTCGTAGCCGGCGTCGCGGATCAGCTGCTCGGTGACCTCCCGCGCGTCGTCCTCCGCGCAGAAGAGGTTGGACGGCCTGACGCGCTGCGCCGCGACCTCGTCGTAGATGTTGGCGAAGTTGAGGTTGAACGACTTCGCCGTCGGGCCGCCGACGATCGACTTGACCTCGTGCGCCAGCGACTCGAACAGCTCGTTCCGGCCGCGCAACGCGTTCGTGGCGTCGATCGTGAGCTTGCCCTCGATGCCTGTGACCGTACCGAGCGCGTTTGCGATCTCACCGGCGGGAACCGCGACCAGCAGGACGTCGGAATCCGACGCGTCGCCGCCGTCGCGCCCGAGCTCCTGCACCTCGTGGCCGGCGTCGCGCCACTTCTGCGCGAGCCCGCCGCCGACGTTACCCCTGCCGATCACGGTGATCTTCATGGCTCCCTCCAACGTTTCGCGGACCACTAGGCTTCCCGCGATGCCGCGCGAGTATCCGACCGTCCTCGACCTCGTCGGGGGCACCCCGATCGTCCGGCTCGAGAGGCTTTCGCCACCGGGCCGCGCGCGGATCCTCGCCAAGCTCGAGTACCTCAACCCCGGCGGCTCGGTCAAGGACCGGATCGGCATCTCGATGATCGAGCGGGCCGAGCGCGAGGGGAAGCTGAAGCCCGGCGGGACGATCGTCGAGCCGACCTCCGGCAACACCGGCGTCGGCCTCGCGATCGCGGCGGCGGGCAAGGGCTACCGCTGCGTCTTCGTCATGCCCGACAAGATGAGCCAGGAGAAGATCTCGATGCTCCGGGCGTACGGCGCCGAGGTCGTGATCACGCCGACCGCGGTCGACCACGACTCGCCGGAGTCGTACTACTCCGTCTCCTCGCGGCTCGCCGAGGAGATCCCGGGCGGCTTCAAGCCCGACCAGTATTCGAACATGGCGAACCCGCAGGCGCACTACGACGTCACCGCGCCCGAGATCTGGGAGCAGACCGGCGGTGAGCTCGACGCGCTCGTCATCTCCGTCGGCACCGGCGGGACGATCTCCGGCGTCGGCCGCTGGTTCCACG
This sequence comes from Thermoleophilia bacterium, assembly GCA_025933895.1. Taxonomy (GTDB): domain Bacteria; phylum Actinomycetota; class Thermoleophilia; order Gaiellales; family Gaiellaceae; genus Palsa-739. Next base: position 2,038 of record JAICZB010000064.1, on the reverse strand, counting down.
AGAAGAAGCCGGAGGTGAAGATCGTCGGGGTCGATCCCGAGGGCTCGATCTACACGGCGAAGGACGAGTCCGAGCTGCATCCGTACCTCGTGGAGGGCATCGGCAAGGACACGTGGCCGGACACGATCGATCTCCAGGTCGTCGACGAGTGGCTCCAGGTCTCGGACCGGGAGTCGTTCCTCATGGCGCGGCGGCTCGCACACGAGGAGGGGATCCTCGCCGGCGGCTCCGCGGGATCGACGGTGTGGGGAGCGATCCGGGTCGCCGAGCGGCTGCCGGCGGACGCGACGGTGCTCGCGATCATCCCCGACTCCGGCCGCTCGTACATGTCGAAGTTCTACGACGACAACTGGATGCTCGAACACGGCTTCGTCGAGCGGCAGGCGTCGCTGCCGACGGTGGACGAGCTGCTGAGCGCGAAGCACGGCGGGCGGGTGCCCGAGCTCGTCACGATCGCTGCGCACGCGAAGGTTGGCGAGGGCATCGACACGATGCAGCGATACGGGATCTCGCAGCTGCCGGTCGTGCGCGACGGCCAGTGCGAGTCGCTCGCCGACGTGATCGGCTCCCTCCAGGATCGGGCGCTGCTCGAGCGCGTCTTCGGAAACCCGGACGCGGTGCACGAGGACGTCGCGGCGGCGATGCAGCCGCCGCTCGCCGCGGTCGAGGCCTCGGCGACGCTCGACGAGGTCTTCGCCACGCTGACCGGAGGCGGAAGCGCGGTCGTCGTCGCGCGGGACGGCATGCCCGTCGGCGTGCTCACGCGCTCCGACCTGCTCGACTTCCTCGCGCACAACCGCGCCGGATGACGCTGCGTGTCGTCGGCGCGGGCCTGCCGCGCACCGCCACGCGCTCGCTGAAGGAAGCGCTCGAGCGCCTGCTCGGCGGCCGCTGCTACCACATGGCCGAGGTGTTCCAGCACCTCGAGGACGTGCCGACCTGGCGAGCCGCAATCCACGGCGAGGAGGCGGACTGGCGCTCGTTCCCGCCCGACTCCGTCGCTGCCGTCGACTGGCCCGCCTCGGCGTTCTGGCCCGAGCTCGCAGCCGCACATCCGGACGCGGTGATCGTCCTCTCGACGCGGGCGAGCGCGGCGGAATGGTGGGAGAGCGCGGACGCGACCATTTTCCCCGTGGCACGGAAGGACTCGTATCCCGAGTATGAGGAGTGGCTGGCGATGGCCAAGGAGTTGCTGGCGCGTGAGCTCGGCGAGAAGTGGGACGACCGGACCACCGCCGAGGCGTTCTACGAGACGTACAACGAGCGTGTGCGGCGCGAGGCGCCTGCGGACCGCCTGCTCGAGTGGCGCGCAGCCGACGGCTGGGCGCCACTCTGCGCCGCGCTCGGAGTGCCGGTGCCGGACGAGCCGTTCCCGCATACGAACACGCGGGCAGAATGGACGAGGTGACCGCCGACTTCGAGCAGCTGCTCCGCGCGGCCTTCCCGGAGGCCAGCGAGGTCCGTGTCACCGACCGCACCGGCGGCGGGGACCACTTCCTGGTCGAGGTCACGTCGCCGCGCTTCGACGGGCTGCCGCTGCTCGAGCAGCACCGGCTCGTCAACGACGCCCTCGCAGCCCCCTTCGCTTCAGGCACGATTCATGAGCTGAGGATCAAGACGAGGGGGACTACGTGAGCGACGTTTCCGCACGGATCAAGAACGTGATCGAGAACGAGCCGGTCGCGCTGTTCATGAAGGGCACGCCGCAGTTCGTGATGTGCGGCAACTCGGGCCGCGCGCTCGAGGCGCTGCGGGCGGCGGGCGCGCCGGTGACGGCGGTCGACGTCCTCCCCGACCCGTCGATCCGTCAGGAGCTGTCCGAGCTCTCCGGCTGGCCGACGATCCCGCAGCTGTTCGTCGGGGGAGAGCTCGTGGGCGGGGCCGACATCACGCAGGAGCTCGCGGAGACCGGCGAGCTGCGGAAGATCCTCGAGGAGAAGCTCGGCGCGGGCTACTCCGAGAACGCCGAGGAGCGCGTCGTCGACGTGCTCAGCGGCACGCGTGCCTAGTTGCACGTCGTCGTAAACCACCTCCACCT
>JAICZB010000044.1 GCA_025933895.1 Thermoleophilia bacterium | reverse complement strand
GGGATGTCGTTCATCGTCGTCACGATCATCGTTCTGCCTCCCTGTTGAGCACGTCCCAGGCTCGCCGCACGTCGTCCTCCGTCGTTCGCGCATTGCCGATCGCGAGGCGAAGGACGTATCGCCCGTCGAGCTTCGTGTGCGTGACGAAGATCTCACCGCTCGCGTTCACGCGTTCGACGAGGCGTTGATTGTCCTCGTCCGAGCCGTCCCGGCGAAAGACGACGAGGGAGAAGCGCCGCTGCGCGACGAGCTCCCAGTCGGGGCTCTCCTCGACCCAGCCGGCGAAGAGCCCCGCGAGGCGGATGTGCTCGCGGAGGATCGCGCGCAGGCCTTCGGCGCCGTAACAGCGCAACACGGCCCAGAGCTTGAGCGAGCGGAAGCGGCGCCCGAGCGGCGGACCGAAGTCCGCGAGCGAGAACGCCTCGTCGTCCGTGCGCAGGTACTCCGGCGTCAAGGTGAACGCCTCGCGCCACTCGTCCGGCCGCGCCGTCCAGACGAGCGAGCAGTCGGTAGGGACCAGGAGCCACTTGTGCGGGTTGATCGTGAGGCTGTCGGCGAGCTCGACGCCGTCCTGCGACCAGCGCTCCTCCTCGCAGATCCACGAGGAGCCGGCGTACGCGGCATCGACGTGGAGCCAGGCACCGGCGGCGTGTGCCCGCTCGGCGAGCTCGCGCACCGGATCGACGGAAGCGAAGGAGGTGGTACCGACCGTGGCCACTACAGCGGCGACATCGTCGAGGTCGTAGCCCTCCACGCGCATGCGCAGCTCGCCGTCCACCGGCACCTTGCGCAGCTCCATCCCGAGCATCCGCGCGTCCTTCTCGACCGAGGAGTGCGCGTGCTCGGAGCAGACGACGATGTTGCGGCCGGTCACGTGGCGCGCGGCGATGAGCGCGGCGAGAGTCGAGGTGGAGGCCGTGTCCTCGATGTGGCCGTGCCAGCCGTCGGGAAGGCCGAGGAGCTGCCGCACCCACTCCGCGACGCGCAGCTCGAGCTCCGTCGAAGCCGGCGAGGCGCGCCAGACGATCGCCACCTGGTTCATTGCCGCCGCGAGCAGCTCGGCGAGGATCGCCGGCTCCGACGAGGTCACGGCGAAGTAGGAGAAGAAGCGCGGGCTCTGCCAGTTCGTGAGGGCCGGCAGGAGGAGCTCGTCGAGGTCGCGGAGGACGTCGGCGAACGACTCCGGCCGCTCGGGCGCCGCCGCCGGCAGCCGGGCCGCGAGCTCGCCCGGCTTCACCTGCGCGAGCACCGGCAGCTCGTCGACCCGCTCGAGATAGCGCGCCGCCCACTCGAGCGCGGCCGCGCCGTCCGCCCGGAAGTCGGTCACGGCCGCTTCTTCCGCAGCCTGTCGAGCTGCTTCCACGTGCGCGTGTTGACGACGTCGGCCTTCGTCAGCCAGCCGCGGCGCGCCTGCGCGACCGCGAGCTCGACGTACGCCTGCGAGCGAACCTCGTGCCCGTCGGAGGAGACGATCAGCCCGAGCCCCGCCTCCTTCGCAGCACGGGCGTGGACGTCCCTGAGGTCGAGCCGGTCCGGCTGGCCGTTGATCTCGAGGAAGGTGCCCGTCTCGAGCGCACCCTCGATCACGCGCTCGACGTCGACGTCGCGCGGCGGCCGCTTCCCGATCCGCCGCCCGGTGAGGTGGCCGATCGCGTCGACGTACGGGTTTTGCATCGCCTCGAGCACGCGCTCGGTGGGGCGCGAGTCGGGTGCCTGGTGCACGGACGCGACGACCCAGTCGAGCAGAGCGAGATCCTCGTCCGCCACGTCGACCTCGCCGCTCGCGCGAATGTTCGCCTCGATCCCGGCGAGGATCCGAAGCTTCGGGAAGCGCGCCCGCAGCTGCTCGATCTCCTCGAGCTGCGCCTGCAGGCGCTCGCCGCGGAGGTAGTGCGAGTGGTCGGTGACGGCGTAATACTCGTAGCCGCGCGCCGCCGCGCCCTCGAGCATCTCCTCGAGCGTGCTCTTGCCGTCGGCCGACCAGTGCGAGTGGGTGTGGAGGTCGCCGCGGACGTCGCGCACCTCGACGAGCTTCGGCAGCTCGCCGCGCCGCGCCGCCTCCAGCTCGCCGGAGTTCTCGCGCAGCTCGGGCGGGATCGGCTGGTAGCCGAGCAACTCGTACACGGCGTCCTCGTCGGCGCTCTTGAAGACATCGCCCGTCTCGACGTTCGTCACGCCGTACTCCGAGATCGACAGGCCGCGCCGCACGGCCTCCTCGCGCATGACGACGTTGTGGTCCTTCGAGCCGGTGAAGTGCTGGAGGAGGTTGCCGAACGACTCGGGCGGGACGACCCGGAGGTCGAAGCGCAGGCCGTCGCGCGAGACGACCGTCGCCTTCGTGTCGCCCTGCGCCGCGACGTCCACGACCCACTTCAGGCTCGCGAAGTGCTCCGTTAGCTCGGCGGGATTCGTCGCGCTCGCGATGATGTCGAGGTCGCGGAACGCCTCCTTCCGGCGGCGCACCGACCCGGCCTCGGAGACGGCGATCGCGGCCGGCAGCTCGCGCAGCGCCGCGACGACCGCCTGCACGGCGGGCAAGCCGCGGCCGAGGAGGTACCGGTCCGTCTCGGGGCTCTCCGCCTGGTAGGCGAGCGCGGTGAGGATCTTCTCCTCGCTCTTCGGCCCGAGGCCGGCGAGCGTGCGGAGCCTCTCGCCCTCCGCCGCCGCCTTGAGCTCGTCGAGCGTCTCGACGCCGAGCTCGCGCCAGATGCGCGCGGCCGTCTTCGGGCCGAGCCCAGGCAGCTTCATGAAGAGGACGACCTCGGGCGGGACGCCGGCCTTCTTCTTCGTCAGCGTCTCGATCTCGCCGAGCTCGACGATCTGGACGATCTTCTCCTCGATCGTCTTGCCGATGCCCTGCAGCTCCTTCGCGCGCCCGTCGAGCGCGAGCTGCGCCACGGACCCCGCCGTCTCGCGCACGCGAGCAGACGCGCGGCGATAAGCCACGACCCGGAACGTGTCCTTGCCCTCGAGCTCGAGCAGGTCGGCGAGGAGGTCGATCTGGTCGGCGACGTCGGAGTTGCGCGGAAGCTCGGCCAACGCCGCCGATGATAGGCCGCGCTCAGATTCAACTCATGATCGAGGCGTAGTGTCTTCGGCCGTGCGCCGGGCGCTGCTGAGCGTCGCCGTGACTCTCGCGGGCGCTGCAGGAGTCACCGCGTCCGGGTGGGCGATCCAGGCGGCCGCGCTGCCGCCGCCGACGTCGGCCACCCGCGTCGCGGCAGACGCGAGCGCCTGGTTCCACGAGCATCGACTCGTGGTCGACGTCTTCCACTTCGATCACCGGCGGATCAAGGGCGCCTGCCTCCGCGGCTGGTTCCCGCGCCCACACGAACCGAAGGCTCGGGCATCGCTCCTGTCCCTGAGGCCGGGACGGCCGCTGCGCGTGCCCGAGAGGCGGCACCCGTGGATCGCGGCAGCCCGCCGGAGTGGGCAGCCGGGCCGGATCCTGGCTCTCGTCGGCTGCACCGGAGAGCTCGCACCGGCCCTCGCCGCGGCCGCACAGAGCGGGGGCCACCTCACGACCGAACGGAGCTATGCCGCGAACCAGCCCGCAGTCGCGCTGGAGCTGGAACATGCGAAGGCGGAGCGGCTCACGCTCTACGTGTCGCCCCGGACGGACGAGCCGCTCGTGGCCTTTGTCCACCTGCACGAACTGGAGGCGACCTCTCGACTCTTCCTCGCGCGGGTGACGCCCCTCCTGGCGAGCCGATTCCATCTCCCTCGAGCCCCGCGTGAGCCCCGCCGGTGAGCGTCCGGTCGGCCACGATCGCCCCGCGCCGCCGGCTGGCCCTGGCGCCGGCGCCGCGCTGGCTCCTCGGCTGGTGGGCGGTCGGACGTGCCGTCACGATCGCGACGGCGCTGGCGCTCAAGCCGACCGTATGGACGCTCGACCGCTGGGACGGCCGCTGGTACCGGATGGTCGCGCGTGGCGGCTATCTGCTCGTCCCCGGCCGGCAGAGCGATCCCGCGTTCTTCCCGCTGTACCCCATCCTGCTGAGAGGCGTTCACGCTGCGGGTGTCGGCTGGGGAATCGCAGGTCCGCTGCTTTCGAACGGGGCGCTCCTGCTCGGCCTCGGACTGTTCTACGCACTGACGCGAGAGATCTTCAGCGAGCAACTCGCTCGGCGCTCGACGATCTACCTCGCCCTCTTCCCGCTCAGCTACGTCTTCTCGATGGCCTACCCGGAGAGCGTCGTCCTCGTGCTGCTCACGGCAGCGTCGCTGGCGGGGCTGCGGCGGCGCTGGTGGCTCGCGGCAATCTGTGCCGGAGCCGCGGCGCTCGCACGCCCGGAAGGATTGTTCCTCGCGTTCCCGCTCGCGGACATCGCGTGGCGGCAGCGTCAAAGCCTGTCGCCGGCGCGCCGTGGCGCTGCACTCGCTGCCGTCCTGGCGCCGGTCGCTGCGATTGCGTCGTACTCGCTGTATCTCGCCACTGTCCTGCACGACCCACTCGCCTGGAGCCAGGCCGAGCGCGCCTGGGGGCGACAGTTTCGCATCACGGGAGCCTTCCACGCGTTCGCGCATGTCTCCACGGCAGTGGGGCACCGCCCGTGGCTCGTGCGTGACCTCATTTGCTTCTTCGTCTACCTCGGGCTCCTGTACGCGGCGCGGCGGGCGCGAACGCCGCCCGCCTGGCTGGCCGCAGGCGCGGCGGTCGTGATCCTGCCCGTCTTCACCGGCGCCTTCGACTCGGTCGGACGCTTCGGCCTGCTGGCGCCGCCGCTCTTCTGGGGACTCGCCGGGCTCACGACGAGCCGGCGCTCCGAGGGCATCGTTCGCTCCGTCTTGCTCGCGCTCCTGGTCGTCGGCACTGTCTCCCTCGCGTACGTTTTCCCGTAAGGAGATCTCGTGCCGCATGTCGTCATCTGCCTGCCGACCTACAACGAGCGGGAGAACCTCGAACGGATGGTTCGCGCGCTCGGCGAGGTGCTGCCCGAGGGCGGGAACGTTCTGGTGATCGACGACGACTCGCCCGACGGCACCGGCAAGATCGCCGACCGGCTCGCAGTGGAGCTGCCGTGGATGGACGTCCTCCACCGGCCGGCCAAGCAAGGGCTGGGCCGTGCGTACGTCGATGGATTCCGACGCGCGCTCGCGGACGGCGCCGAGCTCGTGCTCGAGATCGACTGCGACTTCTCGCACGATCCGGCGGACGTTCCGCGGCTGATCACAGCGGTCGAGAAGGGGGCCGATCTCGCGCTCGGCTCCCGCTACGTGCCGGGCGGCGGAACGGCGAACTGGGGTCTGGTGCGGCGGCTCCTCTCCCGAGGCGCCTCGATCTACACGCGCCTCCTCCTGATGCCGATCCACGACGCGACCGGCGGCTTCAAGTGCTTCCGTCGCCGGGTGCTCGAGGCGATCGAGCTGGAGACGATCGACGCCGCGGGCTATGTCTTCCAGATCGAGACGACGTACCGGGCGCTGCGGAAGGGATTCCGCGTCGTCGAGGTGCCTATCCGCTTCGTCGACCGGACCGAGGGCGAGTCGAAGATGAGCCGGGCGATAGTGCTCGAGGCGATCTGGAAGGTGCCGTTGCTGCGGCTGCGGGCGCTTACGCGCCGCGTCTAGTCGCTGCAAGGGCCGCGTACATCTGCACGACCGCAGCCTGTTCGAAGAGCTGGTGGCGCGGCTTCGCCCAGAGATGGGCGGCGTATCGCCGCGCCGCCGCGGTGTAGTCCTTCCGTCGGTCGGCGGCCGCGAGCTCGAGCAGGCGCCGGAAGAAGATCGCGCCGAAGGCGGCCGGTTCATGCGACCAGCGGCCGCGGAACGTGGCGATGGTCGCATCCGCGATCGCCTCTGCGCGGGCGAGATCCGCCCGATTGCCGGTCGCCCTGTACAGCAGCCGATACGCCTCGAGCATGCTGCCCTGGTTGTAGCTCCACTCGGTGCGATCGATCGTGCCGTCGCCGGCGATGTGGTCGCCGTAGAGGCCGTCGGGATCGTGGAGACAACGCTCGACCCAGCCGAGCATCCGCCGGGACCAGCGGAGATAGGAGGTTCGGTGGGTCAGGAGGTAGAGGCGCAGGCCTACGACCGCGCCGTTCGCGGTCGAGACGGTGTTTCGGTCGTCGTTGCCGCGCGCGTTCGTCCACTGCACTCCGCCGGGGCACGTTTTGCGCGCGGAGCCGTCCCAGGCTTGGGTGAGAGCGCGGAAGATCCGCACAGCCTTCAGACGTGCGGAGTGGCTGCGGCGAACGTCGTTCCAGTCGAGCAGGTCCTGCGCGATCCACTCGTTGTCGTCGTAGTAGACGTTCCCGCCCGGAGCAGCGTGGTAGATGCCGTGGATCCGGAATCTGTCGTCGAGCTTTCGAAGCCGCTTCGGTACCGCCCGGCCCGCGGTCGAGCCCGGTCCGCGGATGCGGGCCACCGCGATCGTGGCGGCGAGCGCTTGCGAGAACGGCCATGCGTGCGAGCCTGGGCGGCCGCCCGGGGTCTGCCGGAAGTCGCCGCTCTTCCGATCGAGGTAGATCCGCTCCATCGAGCCGTACGCAAGGCGCGCACGCTTCGCGTCCTTGTCTGCGTGACCAAGAGCCGACCCAACGGATGCAAGTAGCGCGCACACCGCGGCGGCGAACCCTGCAGAGACCCTCAACACCGGCGGGCCAGGGTAGCGAGATACGCTGGCCGACGATGACCGACCTCGACCGGGCGACGTTCGACCAGGCGATCGCCGCGGGGCCGGTGCTCGTCGACTTCTGGGCGCCCTGGTGCCGGCCGTGCAAGGCGCTGGAGCCGATCCTCGAGGAGCTCCCCGTCGAGGTCGCCCGCGTGAACGTGGACGAGGAGCCGGGTATCGCGTCCCGCTACGACGTGCTCTCGATCCCGACGGTCATGCTCTTCTCCGGCGGAGAAGCGCGAGGGGCCGTGATCGGGGTTCGACCCCGCGCGCACTTCGAGCAGTGGCTAGCGGAAGTGCTCCCAGCCGGAGAGTGAGTGCGGCTCGCCGCGCAGCGTGAGCTCGACGCCATCGCCCTCCTCGACCCGGCCGATCACCGGGAAGCCGAGCGGATCCGGCGTCGTCGCGAGCAGCTCGTAGTCCTCGCCGAAACCGAGGTCGTCGAGCTCGGCACCCTCGGCGAGAGGGAGTCGCTCGAGCTCGATCGCGAGGCGGACGCCGGAGCGCTTGGCGATGTGGCCCGCATCGCGCGCGATCCCGTCCGAGAGGTCGAGCATGGCGGTCGCCACGCGGGCCAGCCGCTGTCCCTCCTCGACGCGGCTCGGCACCGGTGACAGCCGTCCCGACCGGAACGCGGCGCCGGCGGCGCCGAGCGGTCCAGTCACGACGACGGCGTCTCCCGGCTTCGCTCCGGCGCGGCCGGGCACGCGATCGGAGCGGCCGAGCGCGGTCACGGACAGCACGACGCGGTCGGCCCGCGTCGTGTCGCCGCCGCGCACCGGCACGTTGCGCTCGTTCAGGCCGGCGTAGAGCTCGAGCACGTGCTCCATCTCGGTCTCCTCCGGAAGGCCGAGCGAGACGAGCAGGGCCAGCGGATCGGCTCCCGAGGCGGCGAGGTCGCTGATGTTGACGGCGGCGGCCCGCGCGCCGAGCTCCCGCCAGCCGAGGAGGTCGAACCGGAAGTGAACGCTCTCGACGAGCGCGTCCTGCGTCACGACGAGCCCCTCGACGACGGCCGCGTCGTGCTCGATCCCGTGCACGAGACCGCGCTGCTCCAGCTCCGCGAGGAGGCCGAGCTCCCCGAGCTCGGCGAGCTTCACGTCTCGGAGATCCGGGCGCGCCCGTCGAGCGTGTCCGGGTCGAGCGCAGCGAGGGCGTCGTAGAGCCGCGCGTGGAAGGTGCCGGGGCCGTCGGCTCCCGCGGCCGCGTCCTCCGCCGCGACGCCGAGCGCAGCGAGGGCCTCGGCCGCGGCCTCGAGCGGCGCCTCCGGCAGGGCGGCGAGGAAGCAGCCGGTGAGCGCCGACGAGATGCAGCCCGTGCCGGTTACCGAAGCGAGCAGGGGATGGCCGTTCGCGACATCCAGGGTTCGCGCTCCGTCGGAGATATGGTCGATGGGGCCGGTCACAGAAGCGACAACTCCCAGTTGCCGCGCCGCCCCACGCGCGAGCGCCGCCGGTTCGAGACCGGTCGCCATCGACTCGACACCCCGCACCTCCGCATCCACGCCGGCGAGCGTCGCGATCTCGCCGGCGTTGCCGCGCAGGACGGTCACCTGCACCTCGTCGAGGATCCGCCGCGCCGTCTCGGTGCGGTACGCCGTCGCGCCGGCGCCGACCGGATCGAGGACGATCGGGATCGCACGTCCACTCGCCGCGCGGCCGGCGAGCAGCATCGCCTCGATCCAGTGCTCCGAGAGCGTCCCGATGTTGAGCACGAGGGCGGACGCCAGTCCGACCATCTCCTCGACCTCCTCCCGCGCGTGCGCCATCACCGGCAGCGCGCCGAGCGCGAGCGTCGCGTTCGCGGTCTCGTTCATGACGACGTAGTTCGTGATCTGGTGGACGAGCGGCTTGCGGGCGCGCAGCTGGCGCAGTGTCGTTCCGGGGGAGACGGTCATCGAGCCAAGACTCCCAGGACGTCGACCGGCCCGTCGCCTGAGCCGATCTCCGCAAGGCCTTGCGCGACAGCGCGCGATGCGGCTGCCGCTGCGCCGCGAGCGGCGTCGAGCAATGAGTGCCCGCGCGCGAGGAGGGCGGCAAGTGTCGCCGAGTGAGTGCAACCCGCGCCGTGGGTCGCCCCGACGTCGGCGTGCGCGAACGGGATCTCGTAGTGCTCTCTGCCGTCGAAGAAGTGATCGGCAGACGCCCCGCCGTGACCGCCGGTGACCAGCGCGGCGCCGGCGCCGAGTCGCACGAGCGCCTCGGCCAGGTGCTGCGGCGACCCGTCCGAGCCGGCCAGCGCCCGCGCCTCGAGCAGGTTCGGAGTCACGACCGCCGCCAGCGGAATGAGACGGTGGACGAGCGAACCCACGGCATCGTCCTCGAGGAGCTGCGCGCCCGTGCTCGCGACCATGACCGGGTCGACGACAAGCGGCACCGGATGCTCCTCGAGCCAGTCGGCAACCGTGTCGATGATCGCGCGCGAGAAGAGCATCCCCGTCTTGACGGCGTCGATCCCGATGTCCCCGGCGACTGCGTCGAGCTGGGCGCGGACGAACCATGCCGGCACCTCGTGCACGGCCGCCACCTCGCGCGTGTTCTGCGCCGTGAGGGCGACGATTGCGGACATGCCGTGGACGCCGGCCGCGGCGAACGCCTTGAGGTCGGCCTGGATCCCGGCCCCTCCGCCGGAATCGGAGCCCGCGATCGTGATGCAGCGTGGAACCAACGCACTCCCTTCGCCGGCATGACCCGGATCAGGTTCGACGGGTGTGATCTCAGCCCCTCCGCGAGGCACCCCGGTTGGGAAACCCTAGCGCCGCGGCGTCGTTGGAAAGACCGTGAACCTGCGCGTCGTCCTCACCGTCCCGGACTTCGACGAGGCCGTCGGCTTCTATCGAGACGCGCTCGGGCTCGAGCAGCTTGCCGACTGGAGCGGCGAGGACGGACGGGTGATCCTGCTCGACGTCGGCCACGCGACGCTCGAGCTGTTCGACGAGCGCCAGGCGGAGAGCGTCGACCGAATCGAGGCCGGCCGCCGCGTCTCGGGCCAGGTGCGGCTCGCGCTCGAGGTCGAGGACGTCGATGCGACCGCGCAACACCTCGTCGGCGCGGGCGCGACCGCCGAGGCCGCGCCCGTCGTTCCGCCGTGGGGCGGCCGCAACGCCCGCCTGCGCACGCCGGACGGCCTGCAGCTGACGCTGTTCGACCAGTCGTAGTCAGCGCCGCAACCGCAGCCGACGCGCAACCTCGGCGAGGTTGAAGTCGTACCCCCAGCCGAACGCACGGGGCATGACGATCCTGCGGTCGTCCCGGTTCCACCAACGTGACCTGAAGCGTGCGGCAGTCGGCCGCCGCCAGTCGTACGGCACGCCGAGGAACTTGCCCGTCCGCTTCTCGTTCATGTATCGAGCGTACCGATGCGCCGACTTCCGCCCGCCCTCGCCGCCACCGCCACGCCGCGGATCCTCGAGCTGCTCGGGGACGGGCCCGGTCGCGTGCTCGAGCTCGGCTTCGCGGGCATCCACGCCCGGCTGCTCGAGCTCGCCGGTTGGGAGGTCGTCGTCGTGGAGCCGAATGCGGCGCGTGCCGAGCAGGCACGGCAGCGAGGAGCGCGAGTCTCCGAGCGGCCGGAGGGACGGTTCGACGCGGTCGTCGCGCCGAGCGGCGCGGATCTCACAGGTGTCGATAGCGCGAGGATCGTCCTCGTGGACGAGCGCGGTATCGCTTCAATGTCGGGATGACGACGGACGCGCGTTACGACGGAGTCGCCGACTGGTACGACACCGAGTTCCAGCCTGCGCCGCTCGAGAGCGAGACGTGGGAGATGCTCCTCCGTCTGCTGGGCGAGAGCACCGGCTCCCTGATCGACGTCGGGTGCGGAACGGGGCCCTATGCCGCGGGCCTGGCGGAGCTCGGGTGGGACGTGACCGGCGTCGACGTGTCCGAGGACATGCTGCGCCGGGCCAGGGAGCGGGGAGTGCGCACGGTCCATGCAGACGCGGCGTCACTCCCGTTCGAGGACGCGAGCTTCGACGCCGCGATCTCGATCTTCACCAACACCGACTTCGACGACCTCCCGGCGGCGGTGCGGGAGATCGCACGAGTCCTCCGTCCCGGCGCGCCGCTCGTCCACCTGGCCGTCCATCCCTGCTTCGTCGGCCCGCATTCGGTATACGACCCCGTGAGCGGCGTCCCCGAGCTGCATCCCGGCTGGTACCGCAAGGTCGGGCGTTACACCGAGGCGCCCGGGATCTGGCGAGCAGCGGGGGTGCGGGTCAGGGTCGGGGCCGCACACCTGCCGCTCGGCCTCTTCCTCCAGACGTTCCTCGACGCGGGCCTCGCGCTCGAGAGGGTCGAGGAGCCGGAGGAGAGGGAGTACCCGTTCGGCCTCGGGCTGCGCTGGCGTCGGTGACCAGCCTCGCGACGTGGGACGATCTGCTCGCGGGCGACGAGCTCGCGCACCTCGCGACCGAGCCGGCGCGAGAGTCCCGGACCGCGCCGCTTCCCGACGACCTCCAGCCGGCCGTGCGAGAGCCGCTGGCCCGGCGCGGCATCCACGAGCTCTACGCGCACCAGGCCGAGGCGTATGCGGCGGCGCGCGAGGGCGGCAACGTCATCGTCACCACGGGCACCGCGTCGGGCAAGACGCTCGCCTTCAACCTCCCCGTGCTCGACGCGCTCGCCGCCGACCGGCACGCCCGCGCGCTCTACCTCTACCCGACGAAGGCCCTCGCGCAGGACCAGGCCCGTTCGCTCGGCGAGCTCGGCGTGGCCGGCGTCCGCGCGGCGATCTACGACGGAGACACCCCGACCGAGCGGCGGCGCCAGATCCGCGGCTGGGCGAACCTCGTGCTCACGAACCCGGACATGCTCCACATCGGCGTCCTGCCGCGCCACGATCTCTGGGGCGACTTCCTCCACAATCTCCGCTTCGTGGTCGTCGACGAGGCGCACGTCTACCGCGGCGTCTTCGGCTCGCACGTCGCGAACGTCCTCCGGCGACTGCGCCGGCTCGCGCGGATCTACGGCGCCGAGCCGCAGTTCCTGCTCGCCTCGGCGACGATCGCGAACGCCGGCCAGCTCGCACGCGCGCTCACCGGGGAGGAGGCGGCCGTCGTCGAGGACGATGCGGC
>JAICZB010000066.1 GCA_025933895.1 Thermoleophilia bacterium | reverse complement strand
GCGCGTGTGCGCGGGATCACGGCCGCGTTCGCCGTCTTCCTGTTCGTGCTTCCGGTGGCCGTGCACGGCTTCTCGCACTGGACGCCTGAGGTCAAGCGCGACCGCGATGCGCTGACGCCCGGGCTGATCCGCTTCCTGCGAGGTGTGGCTCCGCGCTCGGTCGTCTTCTCCGACCTGGCGACGAGCTACCGCGCCATCGCCTACGCGCCCATCTGTGCCGTGGCCGTGCCGCCCACCCACGCCGCGAACACGCACCCGAACGAGCTCATGAAGCGAAGGCGGGCCGTGAACAGGTTCTTCACGCATCCCTCGCTGGAAGAGCCGCAGGCGTGGAAGGCGCAGTGGCTCGTCCTCACGCGCTCCGGGCCGGTGCGCGCGATCGAGCGCGACGGCCTCCGGCCCGTGTACGAGGACGAGAAGTTCGTCGCCTTCCGGGTTCCCGGATAGGGCCGTGCGCCGACTCGCCTTCCGGACATCGCCCTCGGAGTACGACGACGCCTTCATGGAGACGATGGCGAGTCAGTACCTCGAGCGGACTGCATGGACGCAATTGCGTCTGGGGGCGCTGCATGAGCTCGTCGAGCCTGCGGCGGGCGACCGGATCGTCGATCTGGGCTGCGCCGCGGGCGCGCTCACGCACTTCCTCTCGGGATTCGGTGCCGCTGTGGTCGGCGTCGACTCCCAGGAGCGAGCGATTACGAAGGCGCGCTCCCTCTTCCCGGAGCTGGAGTTCAGGCAGGCGGACGTCGCGGAGCTGCCGTTTGCCGAGGATTCGTTCGACAAGGCGGTCGCCGGCGATCTCGTAGAGCATCTCGGCGAGGAGACCTTTCGGGCGATGCTCGGGGAGTTGCAGCGCGTTCTCGTCCCCGGCGGAAGCCTGTCGATCTACACACCGAATCCGCTTCACCCGATCGAGAGGCTGAAGGCGCGCAACCTCGTCCTCGCCCAGAACCCCACGCATATCGGACTGCGGACCTCCGCCGAGCTCGCGGAGATCCTGCGCGATTGCGGCTTCGTCGTCGATCGTGACTCCTGGCGCGCCAGCTTCTTCCCTGTGCTTCGACGGGTCGAAGGGGTTCTCGGGCGCCATTCGCACACCTTCCGGTACCGGGTGTGCCTGCGCGCTCGAGCGGTGAGTACCGTTGCGCCGGTGACGGAGGGTTGAAGGTCCTGCTCGTGACCCGCCACTTCCCGCCCAGCGCCGGAGGCGGGGTGCAGCGGCCGCTCAAGTTCGCGACCCACCTGCCGGCGCTCGGCATCGAGACGCACGTGCTCGCGCCGGACGTCGGCGGCTCGGCGCCCGGGGACGCGGAGCTCGAGCTGCCCACGCAGGCGTGGATCCACCGCGTCCGTTACGTCGGGCCGCAGGCCGGCCGCCCGACAGAGCGGCTGCTCGCCAAGCAGGGTGTGGCGCGGCTGGGTACGCAGGCTGCGCTGTTGGGTCGCAAGCTGCTCCTCCCGGACGAGAATGTCCCCTGGAGCACGTTCGCGCTGCCTGTCGCCATCCGGATCGTCCGGCGCGAGGGGATCGACGTCGTGCTCACCACCTCGCCGCCGCCCTCGCTCCATCTCCTCGGCGCCGCGGTGAAGCGGGCGACCGGCGCGGCGTGGGTCGCCGACCTGCGCGATCCGCTCACCTCGCATCCCCACCGGCGAGGCTACGAGTCCCAGCTCGCCCGCGTGAAGGAGAAGGCCGTCGGCGGCGTTGGCAGGCTCGTCGCGTCGCAGGCGAACGCGATCGTCGCGGCGTCCGACGCGATCGCCGAGGAGGCGCGCGCGCTCGACCCGAAGGGCAAGGTGGTCACGATCGCCAACGGCTGCGACTTCGACGATTTCGCGGGCTTGCAACACCACGCGAGCGACCGCCTCAGGATCACCCACGCCGGCCACTTCCACGGCAAGCGCGATCCGAAGCCGTTCCTGCGGGCGCTCGCGGACTCCGGCCTCGACGACGTCGTCGCCCGGTTCGCAGGCGACTTCCGGGCCGCGGACCGCGAGTATGCGGAGTCGCTCGGTCTCGGTGACCGCTTCGAGGTGCTCGGGGAGGTCTCCCGCCGCCGCTCGCTCGAGCTGCAGCGCGACTCCGAGGCGCTGCTCCTCCTGATCCCGGAGTCCGGCGGCCGGGAGCGCGGCGTCCTGACCGGGAAGATCTTCGAGTACCTGGCCGCCGAGCGACCGATCCTCGCCGCCGTCCCGCCCGACGGCGCCGCCGCCCAGCTCGTGCGCGACACGGGCGCGGGTGTCGTCGTCCCGTCCGACGACGTCGATGCGCTGCGCGAGGCGCTCCTCGACCTCCATCGGCGCTGGAAGGCGGGGAGCCTGAACGGCAGGCCGCTCTCGGACGAGTGGCGCAGGCGTCTCTCCCGCGGCGAACGCGTCGAGGAGCTTGCCGACGTGCTCAGGAGCGTCGCGTGACCGCCGCCGCCCTCACCGCCGGGCGCGTCGCGGTCGAGCCGCGCACCCGGGAGAGGATCGTGAAGGGCCTCTTCTTCGCGTCGCTCTTCGTCGCCACCTTCGAGAAGGTGCACTGGGACGTCGCCGGCCAGATCGGCCTCAACGACATCACGACGATCCTGTTCCTGATCGCCTACGTCGCGACCGAGCGCCGCCCGTTGCCGAGAACGAGCGCGATCGTGCTCGGCTTCTTCGCGGCGTTCGCGCTCGTCTATCTCGCCGGCTACTGGAACATCGACACGAAGCAGGGGCTCGACCAGTTCGTGAAGGGGATGGTGAAGTTCGTCATCCACTTCGCGTTCATGGTCGCGGCCGTCGGCTATCTGGCGCAGCGCGGCGAGGCGTTCTTCTGGCGCGCGCTCGGCTGGTTCAGCATGGGCTTCGTCGGCAACGCCGTGTACGGGATCCTCCAGCTCGGCTCGCAGCTGGCCGGCCACAGCCTCGACAACCTCTTCCTGAACCCGCTCACGGGCGGCGCGGCCAAGATCAACATCTACGGCGCGATCAACGGCCAGAACATCTACCGGGTCAACGCGCTCACCGGGGATCCGAACCACCTCGGGGTGATGCTGATCGTCCCGCTCCTTGCGCTCACGCCCGTCTACCTGCGGCTGCCTCGTCGTCATGCGCTGAAGGTGCGTCTCGGCGTCCTGCTCGCCTTCCTGCTGCTCGTGGAGCTGTCGACGTTCTCGCGCAGCGGAGGGCTGGGCCTGATCGTCGGCGCGCTCGTGCTCGTCGTCCCGTACCGGAGGCTCGCATGGTCGCGAGCGCTGCTGTATCCGCTCGGAGCGCTGGCCGTCGTGCTGGCCGGCGTCTTGTATTCGCGGCGGCACTTCTTCGAGGTGTTCCTGCGCCAGCGGGTCTCCACGCAGGGCAGCTCGGCGAATGCCCACTTCGCGGTGTACTCGTTCATCGGCCAGATCCTCCACATGCACCCGCTGCTCGGGCTCGGCCTCAACAACTTCGCCGTCTACTACGAGTTCGTGACGGGACAGGCGAACTACGGCGCCCACTCGTACTGGGTCGCCATCATCGTCGAGTCGGGCCTCGTCGGGCTCGTTCTCTGGATCGTCTTCCTCCGCTATGTCTTCGTGCGGCTCCTCGCGGCGCGGCGGCTGGGACGGCTGCTCGACCGGCTGGGCGATCCGGCGGGGCCGCACGTGCGGCCGCTTGCCTACGGTCTGACGGCGGCGCTGATCGGGACGATGGCCGCCAACTTCTTCTACCTCACGATGCAGTTCTATTACTTCTACGCCCTGATCGTCTTCGCACTGGCGCTGCCGGTCGTGTTTGCCGGCCGCGCACGCGGCCAGCCCGGCTAGCCGGTTGCGCGTCGTCGTCCTCACGACCTCGTGGCCGCGGACGGAGAGCGAGTTCGCGGGCCGCTTCATCGCCGACGCCGTCGAGCGCCTGCGCGAGCGCGGGGTGGAGGTGGAGGTGCTCGCTCCCGGATCGGGCTACCGGGACTACGGGCTCGCCTACGGCGGCGGGATGGCTGCGAACCTGCGCCGCCGGCTATGGCTCGCGCCGCTCCTGTTCCTCTCGATGTGGCGGTCGGTGCGGCGCGCGGCGCGCGGAGCGGATCTCGTCCACGCGCACTGGCTCCTCACCGCGGGCGTCGCACGGTTCGCGGGCAAGCCGTTCGTCGTCACGCTGCACGGCTCCGGCTCGGCCGGCCGCTTCTCGGACGTCGAGCTCGCCCGGCGTCGCCCGCGTCTCGTGTGCGCGCTCCTGCGACCTGCCGCGGCGGTGATCTGCGTCTCCGAGACGATCGCGGCGTCCGTGCGCGCTGCGGGACTGGAGCCCGTCGTGATCGCCAACGGCGTGCGCGCCCCCGACGAGGTGCTGTCGCCGGTAGAGCCGCCGGAAGTGCTCTACGTGGGGAGGCTCTCGCCGGAGAAGAACGTCGATACGCTCATGGAGGCGGTCGGCGACCTGAACCTCGTCGTCGCGGGCGACGGCCCGCTGCGCGAGCGCGTCCCGAACGCGCTCGGCGCCGTGCCGCATGCGGAGGTCGAGCGGCTGCTCGAACGGGCGTCCGTCGTCGTCGCGCCGTGCGAGCGGGAGGGCTTCGGCCTGGCCGCGGCGGAGGCGCTCGCCTTCGGCAGGCCGGTCGTCGCTGCAGCGGGCGGTGCCCTCCTCGAGCTCGTCGCCGACGGCGAGACGGGGCTGCTCGTGCCGCCGCGCGACGCGCCGGCCCTACGCGAGGCCGTGCAGCGTCTCCTTGCGGACCCGGAGCTACGAGAGCGGCTCGGCCGCGAGGCGCGCACGCGTGCACGCGAACGCTTCGGCTGGGACGCCGTGATCGAGCGAACGCTCGAGGTCTATCGGCGGGCTGCTACGCGAAGATGAGGTCAGGGGCGATGCCGGCCGCGCCAGACGCGCATTCCGCTTCCGCCGAGAAGGAGGAAAGCGGCGGCCGCCAACCCGATGAGGAGCGCCGTCGGCCCCGAGCCGAGGTCGAAGGCGGAGCTGATCGCGCTCGGCGCGGTCGCGGGCTCCGGATTGCTCGACTGGAGGGTGCGCGGAGGGCCGGAGCTCCTGACCAGGTTGGAGAATGCCTTGCTGTCCTTGCCGGTCTTCTTGATCGCCTTCGCTGTCCGGTTCGGGATGACTCCTGCATGCGAGGTGGAACCGCCGGTCTTCGAGCTGTTGCCGCCGGTCGGCTTCCCGCCTCCTCCGGTCGGGACGCACTCCTTGTAGACGTTCACCGCAGAGACATCTCCGCTGCAGGCGAGCGCTCCCGAGGGCGCCACGAGCATGACGCCGGCCACGGCGGTAACCGCGACAACCAGGTTCAGCCGCCCGAGCACGGGCGTTACTGTAGCTGGCCTGGTCCCGGACAAAGTAAACAGAAGGCAAAGCCTGTTTCGGCTTGAAGTGGCGCAACGCCTGCCGTTACGCGATTTTGCGGTGGTCGTCGCGACCGCCGGCGCCGTATTCGCGCTCTCCGACGCGAACGGAGGCTTCGCTCCCACGACTCGTTCGTACGCCGGCATGGCGGCTTGGTGGTTGCTGGGAGCGGGGGCCGCGATGGGCCTCGCGTCGGCGCGGGCCGGCATCGACCGGATGGCGATCGCCGCCGCCGGCCTCTTGGCGGCGTTCGCCGTCTGGAGCCTGATCTCGATCCGCTGGGCCTCGGACTCGGAGCGTGCCTTCGCCCAGTTCAACCAGGTCGCGCTGTACGTCGCAGTGCTCGCCGTCGCGATCGTGCTGGCGCGCCTGATACCGGGGCACGCCGTCGTCCGCGGGGTTGCACTCGCCCTTGCGGCGATCGCGGTCGTCGCGTTCGTGAGCCGGTGCTTCCCGAGCACGTTCGGCCTCCAGCCCGGGCAGACGATTCTGCAACCGCTCAAGAACCGGTTGAGCTTCCCGCTCGGCTACTGGAACGGCCTGGGGATCGAGGTGGCGCTCGCCTATCCGCTGCTGCTCTCGGTGATGGCCTCACGGCGTTCGCGGCTCGCGAGCGCCCTGGCGGCGCTGCCGCTACCCGTCCTCGCCGCGGTGATGTACCTCACGTCCTCGCGCGGCGCCTTCGTGGCGGCCGGGCTCGGCATCGCGCTGTTCCTGTTGATCACTCCCTCACGCTGGCCCGCGCTGGCCGGGGCGGTGGTCGCGGGCGCGGCGGGCGTCGTGGCCGTCGCCGTCCTCGTGCCGAAGAAGGCGCTCGTCGACGGCGACGTGGAGACGGCTCTCGGCGTGCACCAGGGCCATCGGGCGGCGCTCTGGATCGGGATCGCCTGCGTCGTCACGGGTCTCGTGTGGGCGGGGCTGACGGAGCTCGGCCGACGCATCCCGTCACCGCCGCGAAGGGTCGGCCACGCGACCGCGGCCGCCATCGTGGCCCTCGCCATCGCGGGGATCGTCCTTGCGCACCCGGTCGGGACTTTCAACGCATTCAAGAGCACCGCGGTTCCCCAGAGCTCGCACGGCACGCAGACGACCACCCACCTGCTCGAGAGCTCGGGCAGCGGGCGCTGGCAGTTCTGGAGCGCGGCGATCTCGGAGTTCCGTGCGCATCCCCTCAACGGCGGCGGGGCCGGCTCGTGGGAGGCCTGGTGGCTCCAGCACGGCTCGCTGCCCATCCCGAGCGAGTTCGCACACTCGCTCTATCTCGAGGCGCTCGCAGAGCTCGGGATCGTCGGCCTGCTGCTGATCGCGGCTGCGGTTCTCGTTGCCGTCGCCGGCGCGATCCGCTCGGCCCTCCTCCTGGAGAGCGCGGAGATAGCCGCAGCCGCTGCTTGCGGCGTCGCTTTCTTCGCCGCGGCCGCCTACGACTGGGTTTGGCAGCTCTCGGGTATAGCCGTTGTCGGTGTCGGGCTGCTCGGTCTCGCTCTCGGGGCCCTTCCGTCCACTCGCGCCCGGGCGGAGGGACGCGCGAGCGTGCTCCGGCCGGCGCTCGCCGTGCTCGCCGTGGCGGCCATCATCCCGCAGTACGTGGTGCTCGCCGCCGGCAGCCATCTGCGCAACAGCCAGGCCGCATTCTCGACGGACCTGCCGAAGGCCGAGTCGGAGGCCCTCGCCGCCAAGGCGGTCGAGCCGTGGGCGGCGAGCGCGTACCTTCAGCTCGGCCTCGTCTCCGAGGCCGAGGGCGACCTTCCCGCAGCCTCGCACTGGCTGGACGAGGCGATCCAGCGCTCGAGCCGCGACTGGAGCCTCTGGGCCACCGCCGCGCGCATCGAGATCACGCGCGGCCGGGTCCGCGCGGCACGGCGTGACCTCGCCGAGTTTCGCCGCCTCAACCCCCACTCGCAGCTCCTGGCCGGGTCCGGATGAGTGGCGGTTCGGCCGGGTTCGGGGGTACCGTGTCCCGCTGGCAGAAAGGGACATGCCCTTGATGGAGAAGACCGTGGAATGAGCGAGCTGGAGATCGTTCCGGGCGACGGAGCTCGGGCCGACGCTTCCGAACAGAGCGCCGCCGCCGGTCTGGTCTCGGCGCAGCATCCGGAGCCGCTGCTGCGGCGGCTGCTCGCGCTGGCCGACGTACTCGCCATCGCCTCCGCCGCGGTGGCCGAGGGGCTCTGGGGAAGCGGGTCCGCCGCCGCACTGCTCCTCGTCCTGTCCGCGCCGGTGTGGATCGTGACGGCGAAGCTCGCCGGCCTCTACGACCGCGACCACCGGACTTTGCGCCATCTGACGGTCGACGAGCTGCCGTGGCTCGTCGTGTGGACGCTGAGCAGCACCGCGCTCCTGACCTTGCTGCTCGCCCCGTTCCCCGCGCTCGATCCGAGCTCCGAGGACCGGCTGCTGGTGTGGGGCAGTGTGCTCGGCCTAGGGTTTACCTTCCGCGCCGCCCTTCGCGGGCTCTGGCGCCGGATCACGCCGCCGCAGCGCGTTTTCATCGTCGGCGAGGGTCCGCTCGCCCAGGCCGTCGTCCGCAAGCTCGAGCTCTTTCCCGACATCCACGCCGAGGTCGTGGGCCGGCTGGAGAGCTGCAGCGCCTTGGTCGAGGGCCTCGACGAGCTGGGCATGCCTCTCGACCGAATCGTCATCGCCTGCAGTGAGCTCAGCGAGGGACTGCTCGAAAGGCTCCTTCCCTTCTGCCGCATCCGTCAGGTGAAGCTGACCGTCATCCCGCCGACCCGCGGCATGTTCGGGACTGCGACCCACCTCACGCATATCGCGGAGCTACCGCTGCTCGACTACAACACCTGGGACATCTCGCGCACGACGCTCGGCCTCAAGCGCTGCCTCGACATCGTCCTCGCCATCGTGGGTCTCGTCGTGACGCTCCCGCTGCTGGTTCTCGTCGCGCTGGCGACGCTCGTCGACTCCGGCCGGCCGGTTTTCTTCCGCCAGATCCGCGGCGGCGAAGCCGGACGCCCGTTCCGGGTGCTCAAGTTCAGGACGAT
Source organism: Thermoleophilia bacterium (assembly GCA_025933895.1). Classification (GTDB taxonomy): domain Bacteria; phylum Actinomycetota; class Thermoleophilia; order Gaiellales; family Gaiellaceae; genus Palsa-739. The sequence goes on along the minus strand of JAICZB010000066.1, from coordinate 1,805 downwards.
GGTGCAGGACGCGGAGGCGCTGCTGCCCGAGCTCGTCCCCTTCGAGCAGCTCGATGCGCCGATGTTCAAGCTCAGGGCCGATCCGCGCGTGACGCGCGTCGGTCGTGTACTACGGAGGACGAGCATCGATGAGCTGCCCCAGCTGGTCAACGTGCTGCGCGGCGAGATGTCGATCGTGGGTCCGCGGCCGGAGCAGCTCGATCTCGTCGAGCGCTACGCGCCGGAGCACCGGTTCCGCCTGCAGGTCAAGCCCGGGATCACCGGCCCGATGCAGGTCTATGGCCGCGGCGAGCTGACCTTCGAGGAGCGGCTGGCCGTCGAGCGCGAGTACGTCGAGAACCTGTCGCTCACCCGCGACATCCGGATCGTCTTGATGACGCTTCCCGTGGTGTTGGGGAAGCGCGGGGCGTACTAGACCCATGCGGCTCTCTCCCGCGTATGACAACCGGCTCCTGCTCGCCGGCGTGGCTGCCTCCCTCGCCCTCGTGGCCTATCTTGCCGTCGCCTTTGCCAACACCCACGCCACGACCGGGGGGGCAGACCCGGTTACGCCCTGGGTGCCGAAATACCACTCGACACTGGCTTCCAAGGCAGGCGGAGTCGTCGTGCACGTGAGCCCGGGCTGGATCGGTGCATACGGGGCCGTGGTCCCGGCAATCGTCTCGCAGCCGCCGCCGGGGAGAATCGTCGTGAGTCTCCGGCTGCGCGGGCCCGGATCGGCCCCGTTCGCAGTCCTGGTCGATGAGTTCCCGAACGGGCCCAAGGTCATCGACGCCACGGTGCCGGCGACGCGCCGGTGGCATCGCTACACGTTCAGCGCGCGAATCAAGGGCCAGTGGCTGGGACTGGGCATGTACGTCGGCAGAACCACGGCCGGCCACCGGAGCAGTTGGTTCGCGGTTCGCGGCCTGACGGCGAAGGTTCGCTCACACTAGGACTCCGCTCGCTAGCCGGCCATCCGGCGGACGAGGGCGGCGAGCCAGGGACGCAGGCTCCAACGCCGACGCGCCAAGCCCGCGGGCAGGAACGAGCGAGCCAGCCATGTCCGCGCAAACGTGTCGCGAGGATCTCGGCGGAGCACCCGCAAGAGCTCCCGGCGCCCCCTCCCTCGGAGACCGAAGTAGCAGCGGTGGTAGCCGAGCATGCGCCAGTAGTGCGGACCGAGCCCGGCCACGCGCTCGGGGTGGCGCCGCTCCATCTTCTCCATCACCGTGACATAGCCCAAGCCCATCTGCTCTCCCTGGCCGAGGTTGGAGTCGTGCAGCCGGTAGACGAGCAGCGGCTCGTCGACGTAGGCGAATGTCGTGTGGGGAGAGAGGCGCAGCCAGAGCTCGAAATCCTCCGTGCCTCGCAGGCGTGGATCCTCGTCGAACGGGCCGTGGCGGGCCAGGAGGTCTCGGCGGAGCAGCACCGACGAGTTGGCGATGAAGTTTCCGACCGCGAGGCGGTCGAACAGGGGCGCGCTCGACGTGAGGGCCGACACGGGGACGCTCGGCTCGAGCACACCGTCCCGCAGCTGTTCGAAGTTCGTGTGGACGAGTCCTACCTCGGGCCGGGAGTCGACGACTGCGAGCTGGCGGGCGAGCTTCTGCGGGCGCCAGAGGTCGTCGGCGTCGAGGAACGCGACATGCGGGGACGTCGAAGACGCCAGGCCGCGGTTCCGTGCGACGGCCGGGAGTCCGGTGTGTTCGATCGTGAGCAGGCGCAGACGCGGGTCGTCATAGGCGCTCACGACTTCGGCGGTTCCGTCGGTCGAGCCGTCGTCGACCACGATCAGCTCCCAATCGGAGAAGGTCTGGGCGAGG
>JAICZB010000300.1 GCA_025933895.1 Thermoleophilia bacterium | reverse complement strand
GAACGTCCAGCCGCACGCGGGCGCCCAGACGAACATGGCGGTCTACGCGGCCGTGATGCAGCCGGGCGAGACGCTGATGGCGCTCGCGCTGAACCAGGGCGGCCACCTGACGCACGGGCACAAGGTCAACTTCTCGGGCCGTCTCTACAACGTTGCGCACTACGAGGTCTCGCGCGTGACGATGACCGTGGACTACGACGACGTGCTCGCAAAGGCGAAGGAGGCACGGCCGAAGGTGATCGTCTGCGGCGGCTCCGCCTACCCGCGCACCGTCGAGACCGACCGCTTCCGCGCCATCGCCGACGAGGTCGGTGCGCTGCTCCTCTGCGACATGGCGCATTTCGCCGGCCTCGTCGCGGCGGGCCTGCACCCGAACCCGGTCGAGCACTGCGACTTCGTGACCTCGACGACGCACAAGACGCTCGCCGGCCCGCGCGCCGGTTTCATTCTCTGCCGCGAGGAGCACGCGAAAGCGCTCGACTCGGCGGTCATGCCCGGGATGCAGGGCGGCCCGCTCGAGCACACGATCGCGGCGAAGGCGACGTGCTTCCGGATCGCGATGACGGACGCCTTCCGCGAGTACCAGGCGCAGATCCGCCGCAACGCCGACGCGCTCGCCGAGGCGCTTCAGGAGGGCGGCCTCTCGCTCGTTACCGGCGGCACCGACACGCACCTCCTCCTCGTCGACCTGAGCGCGTCGGAGTGGACGGGCAAGGCGGCCGAGGAGCGGCTGCACGAGATCGACGTCACGGTCAACCGGAACACGATCCCGTTCGACGAGCGGTCGCCGTTCGTCACGTCGGGGATCCGACTCGGCTCGCCGGCGATGACGATGCGCGGCTTCGACGAGGACGACTTCCGTGAGGTGGGGCAGATCATCTGCGACGCGCTGACCGAATCGCCGGACATCGACGGGCTCCGTGGCCGGGTCGCGGCGCTCTGCGCGAAGCGGCCGCTGTACGAGGGCTTCCGCGGCTATACGACGTACGTCGCTTGAGCGCCGGCCGTCTCACGGTGGTCGAGCATCCGCTCGTCCAGCACAAGCTCGGCTACCTCCGCGACAGGGAGACGCCGACCGTCCACTTCCGCAAGCTCGCGAACGAGATCACGCTCCTCCTCACGTACGAGGCCACGAAGGACATGCCCACCGAGGATGCTGAGGTCGAGACGCCGCTCGAGCCGATGACCGTGCAGCGGATCTCCGGCAAGAAGGTGGCGGTGTGCCCGGTGCTGCGGGCGGGCGTCGGGATGCTCGACGGCGTCCTCTCGCTCGTCTCGAGCGCTCGCGTCGGCTTCGTGGGGATGTATCGCGACGAGGAGACGCTCGAGCCCGTGCAGTACTACCTCAAGCTGCCCGAAGACCTGGCCGAGCGGGACGCGATCGTCCTCGACCCGATGCTCGCGACGGGCCACTCGAGCTGCGCCGCGATCAAGGCGGTGAAGGAGGCCGGGGCGCAGTCGGTGACCCTGGTCTGCATCGTCGCTGCGCCACCGGGGATCGAGGAGGTGCACCGGCAGCATCCGGACGTCCACATCGTGTGCGCAGCCGTCGATCGCGGTCTGAACGAGCGCGGCTTCATCGTCCCGGGCCTGGGCGACGCCGGCGACCGCCTCTACGGGACGAAGTAGCTCGGCGTCGGGCGAAAGGACGCTCGGGTGACAGTGCGCGGCCGGGCGACGTATAACGGCTAGGGATGAGGCGTTTACTCCTCCAGGCGAGTGTTGTCGTCGGGCTCGTCCTCGTCGCCTGGGGCGCCGGTGCGAAGCCGGCGCCGCAGCTGACTGCGATCGCGGCAGCGAGGCCGAACGTTCACGTGATCGCCGCACATCGCAAGCGGGCAGCTACTCGTGCGGCGGAGAGGCTGCTGTCCGAGTTCGTGCTGCCGACGAGGGCCCGACGCATCGCCCAGCCGTATGGGTACGGCGGCGTCATCCGCCAATCGGGGCCGGAGCCGCCCGCAGAGCTGGTTGATGCGAATCGCTTCTGGAGCGTGCGGAAGCCGCTCGTAAGCATCGTCGACTTCGTAACGGCGCACCAGCCGCGCGGCTTCAGGAGCTCCGGTCCGACATACGGACCACGGGCTCCGCGTTACGCGACCTGGAGCTTTGTCTCGCCGGCCGGGAAGCACACGGTGCCGAGCCGCTTCCTCGACG
>JAICZB010000158.1 GCA_025933895.1 Thermoleophilia bacterium | reverse complement strand
GGCGGGGAGCCGAGCCTGGCCCTCGGCACTCCCGGCGGCGACCAGCAGGATCAGTGGACGCTCCACGTCTTCCTCGGCCACGTCCACCACGACCTCGATCTCCAGGCTGCGATCGACGCGCCGGACCATCACACCGAGGCGTTTCCGTCGAGCTTCTACCCGCGGGAGACCCGCCCCCGGCACGTCGCCGTCGAGGAACGCGCCGGCGGCGAGACGATCGAAGGACTGCGACGGCGCGGCCACGAGGTCGAGGTGTCCGGTTCGTGGACGCTCGGACGCGTCACCGCGGTGGGCCGCGAGCCCGGCGGGATCCTCAAAGCCGGCGCAAACCCGCGCGGCAAGCAGGGTTACGCCGTCGGTCGTTAGGCACGGCGAACCGCCTCATTTGGAACTCGTAAACACCTGCTTGAGCGCGCATAGATCCGCATTCCCTGGGAAAGCCCTGCACCAGGAAAGAAACGTGCGCTTCTCCGCGGCGGCGGACGCCGTGCATCAGCGCCCGTGACAGCACGAAGGAGGCAGCTATGCGTTCGGCCAGTTCCGACAGACGAAGCGTCCGGACGGTTGCCGCGCTCGCTGTAGCCGGCGCCGTCTCGCCTGGTCCGCGGCACCTTCCTGTCGCTGCGGGAGCACGACTACGTGGTCGCGGCGCGCGCGATCGGCGCGCGGGACCGCCGGGTCATCTTCCGGCACATGATCCCGAACGCGATGGGGCCGATCGTCGTCAACGCGACGCTGACGGTCGCCAACGCCATCCTGATCGAGTCGGCGCTCTCGTTCCTCGGCCTGGGCATCCAGCCGCCGGAGGTGTCGCTCGGCTCGCTGATCAACCAGGGCCAGGGAGCCGCAACGACCGAGTGGTGGCTGTTCGCGTTCCCGTCGGGCGTGCTCGTGCTGATCATCCTCGCCGTCAACTTCGTCGGCGACGGCCTCCGCGACGCGCTCGACCCGAGGCAGACGCGGGTGCGGGCCTGATGGCCGGCGAGCCGCTGCTCGAGGTCGACGACCTCACCGTCGCGTTCCCGACCGACGAGGGGCTCGTCCAGGCGGTGCGGGGCGTCAGCTTCTCCATCGAGCCGGGCCGCGTGCTCGGTATCGCCGGCGAGTCGGGATCGGGGAAGTCGGTCACGAGCCTCGCGATCATGGGGCTCCTGCCTCGCTCGGCGCGCGTCGCCGGCTCCGTCCGCTTCCGCGGCCGCGAGCTCCTCGGCCTTTCGGAGCGTGCGCTCGAGGACATCCGCGGCCGGCGAATCTCGGTGATCTTCCAGGATCCGATGACCTCGCTGAACCCGGTCTACACAGTCGGGTGGCAGGTGGCGGAGGCCATCGAGATGCACCAGGACGTGCCGAAGCGAAAGGCCTGGGCGCGGGCGATCGAGCTGCTCGACCTCGTCGGGATCCCGCGCGCCGCCGAGCGTGCGGAGAGCTATCCGCACGAGTTCTCGGGCGGGATGCAGCAGCGCGTCGTGATCGCGACCGCGATGGCGAACGACCCGGACGTGATCATCGCCGACGAGCCGACCACGGCTCTCGACGTGACCGTGCAGGCGCAGGTGCTCGAAGCCACTGAAGACGGCGCAAGAGGAGACGAACGCGGCCGTGATCTTCATCACCCACGACCTCGCCGCGATGGCCGGGATCGCCGACGAGATCATCGTCATGTACGCGGGCAAGCCGGTCGAGTCGGCGCCGACGGACGAGATCTTCTACCGGCCGCGCATGCCGTACACCGTCGGGTTGCTCGCCTCCCTGCCGCGACTCGACACCGACGCACGCGAGCCGCTGCGGCCGATCCCCGGGTCGCCGCCGCAGGTGATCGACCTGCCGCCCGGCTGCCCGTTCACGCCGCGCTGCCCGCTGGCGCGCGCCAAGTGCCGGGAGGAAGAGCCCGAGCTGCGCAAGTTCGGCGAGGGCCACCTGACCGCGTGCCACTTCGCCGAGGAGCTCGAGGAGAAGGGCGGAGAGGAGATCTTCGCCCCGATCGCGGCCGACACGGAGGTGCTCTCCGGCTGATGTCCGGCACGCTCGAAGCCCCCTCGAAAGAGCGGCCGCCGCTCGAGCCTGCCCGCGACGGCGAGGTCCTGCTCGAGGTCGAGAAGCTCGTCAAGCACTACCCGGTCCAGAGCGGGAAGCTCCTGCGCCACAAGACGGGTGAGGTGTATGCGGTCTGCGGCGTCTCCTTCAAGCTCGAGGCCGGCGAGACGCTCGGCATCGTCGGAGAGTCCGGCTGCGGCAAGACGACGCTCGGGCGCACGATTCTCCAGCTCGTCCCGGCGACCGCCGGCTCCGTCCGCTTCGAGGGCGAGGAGCTGACGACCCAGCGCGGCGCGTCTCTGAGGCGGCTGCGCCGGGAGCTGCAGGTGGTCTTCCAGGATCCGTACGCGTCGCTCGACCCGCGCATGCCGGTGGGAGAGATCGTCGCCGAGCCGCTGAGAATCCACCAGCGCTGGGACCGGCGGAGCGGGCCGCACCGCGTCGCGGAGCTCTTCCGCCAGGTCGGCCTGAGCAGAGGCCACTCGAACCGTTACCCGCACGAGCTGTCGGGGGGACAGCGCCAGCGTGTCGGGATCGCCCGCGCCCTGGCGCTGTCGCCCAAGATGCTCGTGCTCGACGAGCCGGTCTCGGCGCTCGACGTCTCCATCCAGGCCGGCGTCGTGAACCTGCTCGAGAGCCTGCAGCACGATCTCAAGCTCTCCTTTCTCTTCATCGCGCACGACCTGTCGGTGATCCGCCACATCTCCGACCGCGTGGCCGTGATGTACCTCGGCAAGATCGTCGAGATCGGCACGCGCGCCCAGGTATACGACACGCCGTCGCATCCGTACACGCAGGCACTGCTCTCGGCCGCGCCTCTTCCCGATCCCAGACGGGAACGGGAACGGAAGCGGATCGTGCTCGAGGGCGACGTCCCGAACCCCGTGGATCCTCCCTCCGGCTGCCGCTTCCGGACACGCTGCTGGAAGGCGCAGCAGATCTGCGCCGAGGAAGAGCCCGCACTCGTCGATCGCGGCCAGGCCCATCCCGTCGCCTGCCACTTCGCCGAAGCGGCGGCAGTCGTCTAGGAGGCCGCGCCCCGCGCGCTATCCGTTCGGCCTGAACTCGGCCTCGGCACACTCGGAGCAATAGAACCCGAGCGCCGGGAGCTCGTCGAGCTCCGGGTCGTCGACCCGGTACGCGCGCCATCCGACCCAGCCCGCGGCGCTCCGGCAGCCGCACTCGACACAGGAGACGACGCGATCGTGCTCACGAAGCTGTCCTTCTATCTCGCCCATCGTCGACTCAGTCTCGGCGACGGCGGGACGGCACGCGCCGCCTCTACGTCCAGACCGCGTCGGCCGTCCGTAGTGCCTCGGTCGAGCGAGGAGCGGCTATCTGAGCGGTGTCACCCGGATCCAGTCGACCAGTAGCGAGATCGGACCTCTGACGGTCGGCGTGCCTCCCAGGCCGCCCATGTTGAGGCTGATGTTGGCGACCATCCGGGTCCTCACGAAGCCCCAGCGGCCGCCGAGGCTACGGGGCCGGATGCTGCGCACCAGCTTCCCGTCGAGGTAGTAGTCGACGCGGTTGGGCCGAACCGCCGCCGCGTAGGTGTGGAAGCCGCTCGAGAGCGTGCGCCGCGTCGCGTTGGCGAAGCCTCGCTCGACCCGAGCACTTGCATGCAGCGTGGTGAGGTAGGCCTGCGGATGCCGGCCGAGTTGCTCCACCACGTCGTTCTCGAGGCCCTCGACCCCGTGCGGGTAGTCCCATTCCCAGACGGGCGCATTCCAGACGCCGTCGCCCGCGGCGACCTTCGCCCTGACCTCGATCCGGTGCGGCCCCCGGTAGGAGCGCCTGCCGCTCAGGAAGCCGGAGTACCAGACGCCGCCGACTTTCGTGGCGGTGATGACGAGGTGACCCTTGCCGTCCTCCGAGATGCTCTTCCAGCCGCTCCAGACCGTGCCGCTCGGTGCCCGATACGCCTTCGCGTGCCACACGGCCGGGCTCGGCTTCGAGCCTGCCCGCTCGTTGAACTCGCCGTCGAACAGGTAGCGAGGCGGACGGAAGGGCGCCGTCGTGGTCGAGTGGTGACCCGCGCCACAGCCGACCAGGAGGACGACTGCAGCGGTGCCGGCGGCGATCCCGACGCCGATTCCGACCACCGTAGGCTTGGCGCACACCATCACTGCGACCGCACCCAGGGTACTGGCATGTCAGACAAGACGAAGCGAGACGGCGGGCAGCCGATGCTCGCGGCGGAGGAGCGACCGCAGCTGGTCGGCCGGCATCGGCCGCGCCAGGTGAAAGCCCTGGCCGGCGTCGCAGCGCAGGCGCCGCACGGCCACGAGCTGCTCCTCGGCCTCGATGCCCTCCGCGAGAACCTTCAGCCCGAGCTCCCGCGCGAAGGCGAGTATCCCGCGCAGCAGCGCTTGCTGGCGGTCACCCGCTTCGGCTACGAACGACCTGTCGATCTTGAGCACGTCGGGGGCCAGCTCCTTCAGCATCCCGATCCAGGAATGATCGGCGCCGAAGTCGTCGATCGCCAGCGCGACTCCCAGCTCCGTCACGGAAGCCAGGTTCTTGCGCGTCGTCGCAGTCGCCTCGAGGAGGACGCTCTCCGTCAGCTCCAGCCGCAGCGCCGATGCGGGCAGGCCGGCGGCGGCAAGGGAGCCGGAGACATCGCCGAGGAATCCCTCCTCGTGCAGCTGCCGCGCCGACACGTTCACGGCCACGACCGGAGGACTGCCGCAGAGCTCGCCCCAGCCGGCCGCCTCGCGGCAAGCCTCCCGGAGGACCCAGCCGCCGATGCCGACGATCGCGCCGCTCTCCTCCGCCGCGGGCACGAAGGCGCCCGGCGCGAGCAAACCGTGCTGAGGGTGCTGCCACCGCAGGAGCGCCTCGACTCCCTCGACCTCGCCGCTCACGAGGTCGAACGTGGGCTGGTAGTGGAGGACGAGCTCGTCCTGCAGATCGCGCCGGCCGAGCTCCGCGAACAGCGCGAGCCGCCGCTCGGCCGCCGCATGCATCACGGGGGCGAAGAACGCGAAGCCCTCCCCACCGAGGCGCTTCGCCTCGTACATCGCGAGGTCGGCATTCCGCAGCAGCTCCTCCGCGCCTCTGCCCGAAGCGATCCCGATGCTCGCGCTCAGCCGCAGCTCGCGCCCGCCGAGGACGAACGGCTCTCCGACCGCAGCGAGGAGCCGCTCCGCGAGCGCCTCGAGCAGGACGGGGTCGGCCATCTCGGCGAGCACCGCGAACTCGTCGCCCCCGATGCGCGCGACGACGTCTCCCTCGCGGATGACGCCACCGATCCGTGCCGCAAGCTCCACCAGCACGCCGTCGCCGGTCGGATGGCCGAGGCTGTCGTTGATCGTCTTGAAGTCGTCGAGGTCGAGAAAGAGCAGCGACCGCGGGGAGCCGGACTCTCCTTCGCGCAAACGCTCGACTAGCAGCGCCCGGTTGGGAAGCGACGTGAGCGAGTCGCTCCACGCCAGCACACGCAACTCCTCTTCCGCCTGACGGCGCCGCGTGATGTCGAGCATGTAGCCCTGCGTGTGCACAGGCTGCCCCTCTACGGCGTACATCGTCGACTCGTCCCGGATCCAGACGACGCGGCCGTCCTTGGCGAACACGCGGTACTCGTAGACGAACCGCTCGCCGGATGCGTTCGTCCGGGCCACCTCGTCGAGCACTCGCTCGCGGTCGTCCGGGTGCAGCACCTTGACGAAGAGATCCGGGTCCGAGATCCACTCCTCGACCGTGTACCCGAGCAGCGGCTCCACCTGCGGACTCGTGTAGATGTTGGCGGCGTTGTCACTCGCCTCGTCGACGTAGATCACGAGAGGGAGTTGCTCGACCAGCTGCTGGTAGTGAGCCTCGACCGCTCGCCGGCCGGCCTCGGCACGGTCGAGCAGCTGTGTCGCCTGCCAGACGAGCACCACGAGCGCCGCCGCCATCAGCGCCGTGAAGACGCCGAGATCGAACGTGCCGTACAGATCGCTGCGCTCGCCCAGCCACGAGAGCACGCTGCTGGCCACGACGACCGAGATGCCGGCCGGCAGCAGCCTCAGCCAGAGGACGCGGCCGCCCGACGCTGGCCGCTCCGAGAGCAGCGTGGCCGCAAAGCTGGGCGTCGCCTCGACGACGCCGCGACGAGTCGGCGGGGAGCCCACACCGCCCTCATCGGCAGTTCACGCCCTGGATTCAAGCCGCCG